>NZ_JOMN01000006.1:0-34591 GCF_002153485.1 Acetobacter sp. DmW_043
CGCCAAAAGCCTGAAATCACGAACCAAGCGCATCAACCAACGGTTCTTCGAACCCTCCACCTGATACGCCTTAGCATACAGTTAAGGCGTATTGTGCAGCGGCCCCTGTTACATACCGGCATTAACCGTCGGCGTGGCCTCACGGTCGCCAATCAGCACGACCAGCAGATTTGAAATCATTGCAGCACGCTGCTCAGGTGGAAGCGGCGCGCCCATACGCTTTTCAAGGCTGTTCAGCGCATCATCAATAATAGCAACTGCCCCTTCGGTAATGATACGCCGGGCAGAAATAACCGCACTGGCAGCCTGCTTACGCAACATTGCCCCGGCAATTTCAGGAGCATAGGCAAGGTGAGAAATGCGCGCTTCAACAATCTCTATCCCCACAGAAACCATGCGCTGCTGTAACTCGTTAAGCAACAGGCCGGCCAGGGCATCGCTGCCGTCACGCAGTGTCAGGCCAGAGTGAATGGGGTGCTCAGGCGGGTGGCCTGTGGCATCAGGCTGTTCGGTCGGATCGTAAGGATACTGGCTTGCCAGCACCCGCAGCGTTGTTTCACTTTGTGCGGCAACATAGTCCTGATAATCATCAACCTCGAGCAATGCACAGGCAGCCTCTGACACGCGCCAGATAATAACAGCCCCGATCTCAACCGGGTTGCCCACAGCATCATTGACCTTCAGGGGGCCGCTTTCTTCCGTTTTCAGTCGTAAAGAGACTTTCTCACGAGAATAAAACGGGTTTATCCACCAGAAACCCGGGCGCGCCAGAGTGCCACGATAAGCCCCCAGAAACAGACACACAACGGCCTGATTCGGTTGCAGCACAACCAGCCCCTTAAGGACGAGTAAAGCAAATATCAGCAGGGTCGCACCCACAGCAGGCCCTGCCACCGCGCCCACACCAGGGAGGTCGGGATCAAAATGCGTGATACAAAACAGAGCCGGAAGCGCCAGCAACACACCGACGCCCAGCGCAGCCCAGGCACTCATCGAAAAAAGTACACGCTCAGCAATACGCTGCGTGACGCGCTTTTTATTTTCAACATCTGGCACAGGCTCAGACGATAAAGTACCAACCATTAAAAAAGACCCTTTATTACAGAAGAAACGGGCCATTAATGCTGCCCTGAGCCAGGCGGATACTAGCAGTCCGACTTCTGCACGGCTATCTTTTTCAATAATCAGGCAGAATATTAAACAAAGCTCAGTCTGCTATGCTGCTGCCCGTCAGCCCCGAAATTATCAGCGGCAAGCCAGCGCTTATAACCTGCACGCAGGCGGGGCCATTCCTGGTCAGTTATCGCAAACCAGGCGGTGTCACGGTTATGGCCTTTTACAACCATGTGCTGGCGAAAAAGCCCCTCAAACCTGAAACCAAAACGCTCTGCTGCACGCTTTGAGGGTTCATTTGCGTTATCACACTTCCACTCAAGCCGCCTGTAGCCCAGAGCAAAAACATAATCCGCCATAAGGAAGAGTGCTTCTGTTGCAACACGCGTACGGGCTATGGCCGGCCCCCATAAAATACTGCCAATTTCTGTTACACCATGGGCTGTGCTGGTGCGCATCAGAGCCTGTCGCCCCTCGGCCCGCCCGGTCACTTTATCAATAACCGCAAAAAATAACGGGTCCTGACCGGCAGCGGCCTTCTCTGTCCAGGCGTGTTGTGCCGCAGGGTTTGCAGGCACCTCGTCAAAAAGATACCTGAAGCGTGCCTCTGCTCCAGGGGCTGTCGCCGCCTCGAATAATGTCTGTGTATGCTGTGCGGCATCCAGGGGCACGAGTGCCGTAAACGTGCCCTCCAGCCTTTTACGCTCAGGCGCGGGCGCGCCCTGCCAGTCTGAACACACCCTCTGATCCTCCTGTGGTTTATTATAGCAGTCGCTGGGCCATATAGGGGGATGAGGCATCAAAAAATTCCTTATTATGCGTAAGTTCAGCTTCTATCACCTGCAGGCTTGCCAGCGCACGCAGCATCTCCTCACGCACCGACAAATTCATCTCCATACGTTCACAGCGCTGAAGACGCAGGGCAGCCAGGTGCGCCGCCCGGGCTGTGCGCCCGTACTGGCGTCCATATCGCCCTGAGAAATGCTGCATACGACGCAGCAGGAGCTGTACCGCCCGCTCGGCCTCTGATGACAGGACATGCCGTGACATAATGGCCCGCAGGCTCAGAATATTAAGCCCGATCGTAATGGCTGATAACACGCCACTGATATAGCTTTGCAAAACAAGAGATTTCTTATCCCCTGATATAGAAGAAAGAGAAACAAAATTCTCAATCCCCCGGCCAATCACCTCGGCTGGTGACGGAGGATTGCTCCAGGTCGCCAGGCGCCGCATCAGACGTAAAATGCCCGCACGCATATCCCAGCGCAAACCATCAGGATCAACCGGCAGGAAAACGCGATACATCCACATGACATATGTCATTGATAAAACGAGCGGCAACGCCGTGTTAAAATAAAGCAGCTCATCCATCCGCCCCTGGTTCATCGGGCCGACCAGAATAGGCAGAAACAGATTATAGGCCACCGCCCCCAGCACCAGAGCAGGAGACGCAAAAGCCAGCCCCCCCAGCAGCATAGGTACAGCCAGACACATAGCCAGCATCTCGTATGTCGTGGGGTGTGACATCACCCACAAATCGAGCACGCCACAGGCAAGCACTGAACATAATGTGCCATGGAGAAAGGCCCGTGTCGCCAGAGCAGGCTGCTCAAGTGTGGAGAATAACGAACAGACAATGGAAACAAACATCAGAAATGTAAGACCATCAGGCCAGGCGGTTGTGATCCATATCAGCCCGGCGAAAAAGATAGTAACCGAAGCCCGCAAACTGTTCGTAATCGCCACCGGCCAGTCACGGTAGCTATGCATACCATAATGAAACGTGTCGTGCGGCTGAGGGTTACGGCTCATCTCAAACTGCTCAAGCGTAAGCCGCAGTTCGTTCAGCACCTCATTAAGCTTGTGTAAAAGCTGCCCCTGCCCGGCGATAATCCCTTCACGCTGCATATCAACAGGGGGGCGAACTGCGGCCGTCATTTCAGCCTCAAGGCAGAGTGCGGCCATTGAGCGGCAAAGCCCCTGAAGCTGCACCAGTTCAGCCAGCACCGGAACAGCAGACATATCAGCCTGTAACCTGTCAGGTAAAACCTGCAAAAAGCGCTCTGTCTGTTCAATAATCTGCTGAAAATCGCTCCCCTTCTCCGCCACCGTGCCTTGCAGGGCTAACAGTTCCATCCCCCGTGAGAGCAGCACCGTCATGGCCGCGAGTGCTGCCCTGGCATGATCACCCTCATGATGGTGTTTACCCATTTCAATTTCAGCAAACTCGATCTGGTCACTCAGGGTCAGGATAGTCCCGAAGACATCGGATGAAGAGACAACAGCCTGACGGTCACCCTTTATGGTGCTGATCAGCGTGCGGGTGGCGCCGCCAAAAGCCTGCACAAAATTTGCTGCCAGCCTGTTTTTCGCACGGTTTTCCAGACGATACTGAAACAGCGATGATATAACCGTTTCAACCACGATACCCAGTGTAATATAGGTCGCACGTGCCATAGCGATATCAAAAATATGATGCGGTGCCGCGGCACCATCAAGTGCGATAATCGCGTAAGTAAAACCCGAGGCACGCATGCCATGTATACGGTAGTTGGTCATGGTCGGAGGACCAGGCAGCAGCGTGCCGATAAAACAAAACCCGCCAATACCTGCGGCCAGGAACAATACATATAAAAGCGGCGCCTGCGGCATGCAGGCCACCAGTGTCACAGCGCAGATCGTGCCCACAACCATGCCGAACATATGCCAGCGCGCTTTGGCGATCGATTTACCACGCGTACCCTGAGCTATCATCCACACAGTAAGTGCTGCCCACTGCGGGCTGCCAAGCTCCCACCACAATGCGATACCCAGCGCAATAAGCGAGGAAATCGTTGTGCGCACTGCATAACCAAACGATAAAAAATCGGGGGCATAAAGCCAGCGAAAATGATCAAGACGACGCGGCCTGCCATCCTGAGCCATAAGCTGCCGGGTAAAACCAGCCAGACGCTGATAAAACTGACTGACAGAAGATGCGGTATACCTCACGCTCTGCCCCACCCGTCTTTTCGGATATTTTGCGCTCTCATGCCCTCCGTCATACCCCGGATAAGACACAAGCTGTCATACCATCTTGTCATAGGCGAACCGCTCTGAGTGGGGGGACAACCCCTCACTCAGAGAATAACTAACTGGCTATCAGCGCCATCCGGGCCATCCGGGCCATCCGGATAAAAAACGCACCTTTTCCCAGAAGCTCATAAATCTCAGCTGCGGGTCCTGGTCACCACATACAGGACACACATGAGGATAAACCAAACAATCACTTTTCTGATAAAAAAACGCATGCCATGTGCACTTTTGACACTGCACAAGCAAATACGGCTTTCGGGGCCTCATAACCATTTTTTTACCTCAAAAATCCGACATTAGCCTTCAGGAATAAATGTCTTTCTGGCAGTATTACCTATAATATTTGTCGTTACGCCATCAAATGCACCACCGACAACACCACCCACTAAAGGCACCATTTTAGTTAAGTTCAGAACGCCTGTTGTGCCGGCTTTTGTCATCAGTCTGAAGCCAACAGCTTTATTAATCGTTTTAATCATCTCTCCGGTTATATATTTCTGGATCGCTGATGCCGTAAATTTAGTACCTATCTGCACACCGGCAGTTTTCATCACTTCGGACGCACTATTGCCTGTCATACAGACAAAACATAATGTTTTCACTCTGTCATCAAGTACATTGTGCCCGCCCATGTGGGCAATACCGGCGATCATACGTAATTGTATGTACATACTCGATGCCATATTGGCAGGAATAGCTGCAGGAAGTGTGACCAGCCCACCAAGATTTGTAACAAAACCACCGGTTGCTGCTTTAGTATTCTGCCACCGTATTAAACTATTGGCTGCTTCTTTCAGATTATGACCATTAGAATGAAGATACTCATCAGCCAGCTCCTGAGCTGTGCCTAAAACGCCACCACCTGACACAGCTTTTTCGTAGCCCCACTCAAGCGCTTTCTCAATAACACCTGATTTTTTATCTGACATCCCCGTCGCATTCTGCTTTATAACAAAATGTTTGCTATATACTGACGGTTATTTTTTCTCGTCAACTTACCATTCTGTTCTTAAATAAAAAGATAATTTATATGAAACAGTATGTTAGTCTATCACCAGATATATAAAGGATAACGATATCCTATGATTCCCCGTTACAGTGACCACGCTGCCAATGAGCGCACATTTCTGGCCTGGGTCCGCACGGCTCTGGCCATGGTTGCTTTTGGAGCAGTGCTCGCCAAATTTAATCTTTTTCTGCGCCTGACAGTGGCACAAAACCTGTCTGAAAGCGGCAATACGCATCAGGCTACTGCTGTGCTGGGCATTACCTTCGTCACACTGGGTATTGCGTTATTCCTTCTCTCTTACCGGCGTTTTTGTCGCACACGTAAAGAAATCAGAGATGAAACGCTGCACACCCCCGAAAGACCGGTCATGGAGCTGATTACAACAATAGCGCTCGCCGGCCTTGGCATAACCGTGCTGATTGCCCTGATCAAAGAGCTGTCTTTCTGAGCCGACCGCTCTTGGCAGTCCCCCCGCTAACCGGACTGGATATTACGCTCTGATTTTATGTAAAATACGCGCAGGCAGGTCGCGTACAACTGCTGTGACTTTGCGCCACAGGCAGGGAATATAGACGATCGGCTCAACCGGGTCCTGAGCGATCATTACCAGCTGCTCAGCCACACGGGCAGGTGTCGCCCACAGCATATAATTGTCAGTATGTGAGGACATCACCGGCCCATCAAGCAGGTCAAGTTTTGCCACAACCGCAGACGCCCCAAAAGGGCGTAACCGCTGTGATAATGTTTCTATCAGACGAGAGAGGCCGGTATGAGCCGCCTCACCGGCATCATTTGAATGACGCACCTGATCTGAAACAACAGAACACACAGCAACCAGCACACCACTGCGCTGTTTTTCAAGCTGCGCAGCCGCAGCCTGACACCACTGAACAGCCCCTGAAAAATTTGAACGAACAATAGCAGGCCCGACCATACGCTGTTTTACGTTGCTCTGATGGCTCAGAAAACCATAAAACACGAAAACAAGGTCAACATGCCCGCCAAGGTCAGCCACCATCCTGCCGAAAGAAAAATCAGCCCCCTGCTCACAGGCATCGTCCGTGACACGTGTCGTGCACCGCACTGCACCGGCGGCTTCGAGCTGCTGGGCCAGCTGCTCAGCCCGCAGGCCGTTGCGGGCCACAAGCACAAACTCAGCCCCCTGACGGGCATAACGGAGGGCTGTTGCCTCAGCCATGGCAGAAAGCGCACCAAGGATAATAATCTTTTTACTCATTGCAATAAATTCTCTTTTTAAAAAACCTGATACTATCGTTCAGTGCGCTGCGTGCCCCGGCCGGCGGTTCAGAGCAAAACCGGCATACAGTATATATTATTACGAAAAATACA
Source organism: Acetobacter sp. DmW_043 (assembly GCF_002153485.1). Lineage (NCBI taxonomy): Bacteria > Pseudomonadati > Pseudomonadota > Alphaproteobacteria > Acetobacterales > Acetobacteraceae > Acetobacter > Acetobacter sp. DmW_043. Next base: position 6,551 of record NZ_JOMN01000006.1, read on the forward strand.
TTAAAAATAATCTGTTAAATCATACTTTTAAATATATTACCTGTAAAATTATTAATGAATTTTAATTTTATAATTCACTCTTATATTGCATGAAGTCAAGAGTAAACCATGCGCTTTACGTGTGACATCATTTTAAAAGAAGGGTATCTCCTCTCTGTTGTTTAAAAACAACAGATGAACAAAGCACAAAAGGCCCACGACACAATGAACATTGCTGCATGGATGAAACAGTCAGCCGTTGCTTTTGGTACCAGTGGTGTACGCGGGCTGGTCAGTGCTCTGACAGATGAGCTGTGCTATATATGCACAAAAGGCTACCTTCTCTATCTGGCAACGCAGGGAGAGTTTAAACCCGGCAGCCCCGTTGCTGTTGCAGGGGACCTGCGCCCAAGCACCCCTCATATTATGAAAGCCTGCATTGCCGCTATTGAGGATATGGGAGGCAAGGTCGTTTTTTGCGGGGCTGTACCATCACCTGCTTTATGTTCTTTTGCCTATGCCCGAAACATGCCCTCACTCATGATCACCGGCAGCCACATTCCCGATGACCGTAACGGTATTAAATTCAACCGGGCCTGCGGGGAGTTCCTTAAAACTGACGAGCAGGGCATGCTCTCTCAGGATGTTACACTACCTGACGGGCTGACTGACACACATGGCGCACTGATCAGCCCGCCCGCTTTCCCGCCCGTCACTGATATTCTCCCGCCATTTATCGCCCGCTATACAGATTTTTTTGGCACAGACGCGCTGAAAGGCCTTAGACTTGGCATTTATCATCACTCTGCCGTAGGGCGTGATGTGCTGATGCAGATTATGCAGACACTGGGGGCTGAGGTTACACCGCTCGGGCGTTCAGAAACCTTTATTCCGGTTGATACTGAGGCTGTCCGCCCCGAAGATGTCATTCTGGCGCGCGAATGGAGCAGCGCCGGTACGTTTGATGCTATCCTCACGACCGACGGCGACTCAGACCGCCCGCTTCTGGCTGACGAAACCGGCACCTGGCTGCGGGGCGATACGCTTGGCCTGTTAACCGCTCAGTTTTTAAAAGCAGGCAGCGTCACCACCCCGGTCAGCAGCAATACAGCCCTTGAGCGCAGTCAGCTCACCAGCCACGCCATACGTACCCGCATTGGTTCACCCTATGTCATTGACGCGATGAACGCGGCTGCCTCTGCCGGGCACACCCCGGCTGTAGGTTACGAAGCCAATGGCGGTTTTTTGCTGGCAAGCCCTGTAACCCTTAACGGGCGCACTATTACAGCCCTGCCTACGCGTGACTCTGTTTTGCCCATGCTGTGCGCTCTGGTAGCCAGCCAGCGCATACCTGGCCGCTGCCTGTCAGCACTTGTTGCCAGCCTGCCCGCGCGCATCACTGACAGTGACCGCCTGAAAGAGATGCCAACTGACACCAGTAAAGCACGCCTGCAAGCACTGCTGAGCGCACCAGAGCGGGATGAAACCGTCAGTGCACTCAGCAAGGCCTGTGGTATGCCGGAGGATATCAACCTGACGGATGGCGTAAGGCTCACTTTTGCCTCTGGCGAAATTGTGCATCTGCGCCCATCAGGCAATGCACCTGAGCTGCGGGTGTATGTTGAGGCTGATAATGCTGAGCGTGCCCGTGCCCTGCTCACCCTGGCGCTCAGACAGGTCAGCCGCTGGCGCGACTAATATGCGAAGAGAGCAGGATGAACCGCTGTAACAGACTGGATTGTCTCTCTCTCTCTCTTCCTCCGGGTCATGTCATGGCTTTCAACACTGAGTGAAAACTCATGAAAAATTCAGGGTGTTACGCAATCTTTCAGTGATGCAGCCAGGCATAAACCAGCAAAGCAAGTGTTACGGTCACAAAACCACCAATCTTAGTGGCAACCTGAGCACTCGCCATGAGCGAAAGGCGCTCCCCCGCGCTGAGTATCGCCACATCGCCCGCACCGCCTGAGCTGGCATGGCAGACCATGATCATCGCGGCCTCAACCGGATACATGCGTAAAAACCGGGCCATTATAAAACCGGTGCCGGCCAGCGCCGCCACGGTGCATGCCACTGTTATGCAAATAGCCGGTGAAAAAGCCGCAACCAGCGGCTGCCAGGGGGTTAGCACAACACCAATACAAAACATGAGCGGATAGGTGCACGACGTGGCAAAAAACCGGTAAATCCAGCGGGCGCCCTCTTCCATACTCACCGGGATCAGATGGCCTGTTTTCAGCATAATGGCGAGAAAGAGCATGATGAGCGGTGCAGGAAATGAGATAACATGCTCAATAACAGACGACACGCCATAAAGCGTAATCAAAGCCAGGCCTGATGTCGCCACGCGCCCCGGGTCAGAAATAAGGGGGAGATGAACCTGCGGGTCAGCCTCATCATTCTCTGCGTCCATAATCAGCAGGTTGCCATTGCCTGTCAGCGCGGGTTTACGCACCCCAAGAGTGTGCAGCCCGCCTGCAATGACAATGGCGCAGATATTCGCCATAGCCACAATAGGCAGCAGCCCGCCGATGAGAGACGCCTCTGACTGATGCGTTATCGCCGCATAGCCGGTAGCAAGAGGCACTGCCCCCTCGCCCACACCACCGGCCATAACCGGCACAAGAATAAAAAACAGAATATATTTTGCATCAAGCCCGCACAGCAGGCCAACAGCCATGCCCACACCAAAAGCCACAAGGGAGGCCACAGCAAGAGGGTTTAATACCTTGATGATATTGGCAAGAAGAGTTTTTCGGTTCATCGAAAAAATGCTGCCAACAACTACAGCTGTTACAAAAAGATAGAGAAAATTACTCTGTTTATAAAAGGCGGTAATCGCGCTCTCAAGCGGGTGTGGCAGCAACCCGTAAAATACGAGAGCTGACGGCAGAAATGTGTTGAGAATAACAGCCCCGCCCACCGAACGAAAACCCGGTATGCAGTGCCCGATTTCGGCCAGCGGGTATGAACACACAGCCAGCACAACAGACATAATACATAAATCAGAACTTACCCTGCCCTGCACCACCAGAATGATGACGCAGGCAGCAGCTATCAGAAAAACAGGCAGCGGCATTAATGAGATCCGAAATGCCGCCACCCTTTGCCATAATGACAAAGGCGGAGATGAAAAACCTGTGTCTCTCAAAGAATGTTTATTCATTGTATTCTTTTTCATTGAAGGAGACAGAAAAAAGTCAGGGGGCTAAACCATTACCCCTTTGCTGCGCAGCAACGTATCAATACGTTCTGAATCGCCCTTTTCGCGTGCGTTCGTCTGGCGGATATTTTCCTCTTTCACGAGGTGCGCCTGTACTTTTGGCATCAGAGAGGGCAGCTCAGCGACAGGAATGGCAATAATACCATCAGCATCAGCCAGCAGCAGGTCACCCGGCATGACAACCAGCCCGCCACAGCTGATGGGAATATTAACAGCACCCGGACCATCTTTAGCTGGCCCGCGATGAGTGTGGCCTCTTGCAAAACAGGCCATGCCCCCTTCATCCCACTCAGCCAGGTCGCGCACGGCACCATCAATCACGAAGCCACCCAGTTTACGTGCCAGGGCTGTTGTGCGCATCAGCCCGCCCACAATAGCCTGCTCGGTTGAGCCCCCGGCATCAATCACAACCACATCACCCGGCTCTGCCATCAGCAGGGCTTTATGAATAATCAGGTTATCACCCGGGCGGGTACGCACCGTAACAGCCCGGCCACAGACAGGCGTATGAATATCAGGATGATAAGGCCGCAACCCTGTTGCCCCGATGCTGCGGCCCATACAATCACCCGCGACTGCAACGGGAACAGTCCGCCAGGCCTCAAGCACATCAGCCGCGATTGCCGCACCATTAGGCAGAATACGCCAGCCCGGCGGCCAGCTGTACTGCTCATCGGGAACGATATAACTCATGATCAGCTCTCCTGCATCTGCGATATGGCGAAAAACTGATCGCAGATTAGGCTTCCCATTTCGTAAATATCTATTCAATAATTTTCAGGTATTAATAACTTCTGGTTATCAGACATGCATCTTGATTCCCGCGATCTGCGCTATTTTGAAGTCATTGCCGGGCTGGGCCATGTGCGCGCAGCTGCCGAGCAGCTTAACCTGAGCCAGCCAGCTGTAAGCAAATGTATTGCCCGGCTTGAGCAGAATATCGGCGCCAGGCTGTTTGAACGCGAAGGGCGCGGCATTCGCCTTACCCCCGTGGGTGAAGCCCTGTTGCAGCAGGCCCGTCGCCTGAATGTGATCAATGCTAACGCCCTGCGTGACATAGCAGGACTTTGCCTCGGGCGATGCCGGCACCCTGCGCCTTGGCTGTGGCCCTGTGATGTCAGAGTTATTTCTGCCCACTGTCTGTGCCCTGCTCACCCGGCATATGCCCGGTGTCAAAGTGACCATTCTGGTCGGAATGAACTACACACTACGCGAAAAACTACAGCAGGGTGATATCGACGCTATTCTGGGCCTGGTCACACCAGATGATGCACTTTTCACAGCATACCCGCTGTTAGAGGATACAGTCGTTGTTGCAGCCAGCAGCCGCCACCCGCTTTTTAAAAAAACTGATGTAAGCCCTGAAGATGTCGCACAGGCGCACTGGGTGTTGCCCGTGCGTGAGGTTGCCAGCCGCTTATGGCTTGATGCACAGTTCAGGCACCATAAACTGCCCCCTCCGCAGGCTCAGATAGAGGTCAATGCTACCCCTCTGCTACTGCCGATGATTGCTCATAGTGACATGCTCTGTTTTATCTCGCGCCATATGCTGGCCCGCCAGGTGCAGGAGCCACAACTCAAAGAGCTGCCCATTGCGGCACTCACGATGCCACGCGCGCTGGGCCTTACAGTTGTCAAAGACTGGCGCACCCCCACTGTGCAGCGCTTTACTGACCTGCTGCACTCAACGCGCCTTGATGCCCCGCTTGTGACAGTCTGACCCTTAGCCCCCGTTGCTTTGCCGCCAGGCGCGGGGTGAAACACCAAACCACCGCCTGAATGCACGGCTGAAAGCACTTGTTTCAGCATAACCAAGGCGGGCAGCGATCTCACTCACATCAACATGGGGCAGGCTCAGCAGATGCAGGGCCGCTCTCTGCCGGGTTTCCTCCAGCAGGGCTGAATAAGACAGATCAAACTGGGAGAGCCTGCGCTGCAGGGTCCAGGCAGGCAGAGACATGCTCTGTGCCACCTCATTCAGTTCAAACGCACCATGGGGCAGCAGCCCCTGCAAATGCTGCATCACCTGCTCTTTAAGAGAGAGCTTACTGTCTGCGGGTTGTGCAATTTGCGCCGCAGCCTCTGCCCGCCCCAGTGCCTGCAGGGAGGAACGGACCACATCAAGCAATATCGGGTCTGCTCCCGGCATGGGAGCCGAAAGACCTTTGCTCGAAAAAACCAGCGCATTAGTTGCGCATCCAAAACGAATATCAGCCTGAAAAGCATCCCGGTGCGCTGTGGCCTGCTCAGGCTGCGCATGAGCAAAACGCACAAGCCGGGGCTGCCACTCAGGCCCGAGACCAGCCCGCAAAATATTACAAAACATCCCCAGTGTCAGTTCAGCATCCTGGCGGCGATCCTGAATAGCAGGGTCGGTAATCATATATTCAAGGGTAAAATCATCATCCGTTTCAGCCAGCCCGGTAAAAGTGCGGCTCTGATGATAGCCAAAACAGGCAGCCAGATTACGCACGGCCTCCTCCACCGTGGCAGAGCAAAGTGCGACATACCCCACAAGCCCGAGCTGACGCGGCATAAACTGCTGACCAAAACGCAGGCCAATATTGCCGTCACGCGTATCAACCGCAGCTTCAGTAAAAAGGCGGCAATAGCCCGCCAGGTCGAGATGTTCGGTCGGCAGGGCAAACTGTGAGGGAGACAGCCCCGCCCGCCCGGCAATGCGCTCAACATCCCCCCCTGATTCGCTCAGAAACAGCTCTGCCCCTGTCGCTGCTGAGGCAAGAACATGAGACTGCAACTCTGTCTGCCGACCTGATCCTCTTGAAGAAGATGACATGATGCTCCCGCCCCTCGCTCTGCGCTCCAGTAATACTATTTTAGATTTTATTGTTACGATATGTCAAAACATTGTACTCCGCTGTCAAGTCATTTTCGATACGAAACAGATATAATTGCTGTATCGAACATATCCGGATTCTGCGCTTTTCCGGCCTCGCAACAATAAAAAGATGAAAGTTAATCAATGGGATATGGCTACACCATTGGTGGCGAACACTACGTTTTTGCAGACCTGAAAACCCTCCTGGCCAAAGCCTCACCCCTACGCTCGGGTGACCAGCTTGCCGGCCTTGCTGCCTCATCTGACGCGCAGCGCATTGCCGCACGCCATGCCCTGGCCAGCCTGCCGCTCGAAACTTTTCTCAACACGGCCCTCGTCCCTTATGAAGACGACGACGTCACGCGTCTTATCATGGACACGCACGACAAAGCCGCCTTTGCGCCACTGTCTTCTATGACAGTCGGAGACTTCCGCAACTGGCTGCTGTCAGACGCTGCCACGACCGAAGCACTTGCCCGGGTCGCTCCCGGTATTACGCCAGAAATGGCTGCGGCTGTCAGTAAAATTATGCGCAACCAGGACCTGATGAGTGTTGCCCGTAAGATTACGGTTATCACCCGTTTTCGCAACACGATCGGCCTGCCTGGTCATCTGAGCACACGCCTGCAGCCAAACCACCCGACCGATGACCTCAAAGGCATTGCGGCCTCAACCCTCGACGGCCTGCTTTATGGCTCGGGCGATGCTGTGATTGGCATTAACCCTGCCACAGACAGCGTTGCCAACGGCTTTGCCCTGCTCGACATGCTCGACCATGCACGTCAGCACTACAATATTCCGACCCAGACCTGCGTGCTCACCCATGTCACCAACACCATTGAGATCATGAACAAAGGTGGCGCGGTTGACCTGGTGTTCCAGTCCATCGCCGGCACACAAAAAGCCAACGAAGGCTTTGGTGTTACCCTCAGCGTATTGCAGGAAGCCTATGACGCAGCCCTGAGCCTGAAGCGCGGCACCACAGGCCAGAATGTCATGTATTTCGAAACCGGCCAGGGAGCTGCCCTCTCGGCCGGAGCACATCACGGCATTGACCAGCAAACGGTTGAAACCCGCGCCTATGCCGTTGCCCGTGCCTATAACCCGCTGCTGGTCAACACTGTGGTGGGCTTTATCGGGCCGGAATATCTTTATGACGGCAAACAGATTGTCCGCGCCGGTCTTGAAGATCATTTCTGTGCCAAGCTGATGGGCGTGCCCATGGGCTGCGATGCCTGCTACACCAACCATGCCGAAGCCGACCAGGACGACATGGATAATCTGATGGTGCTGCTTGCTGCGGCGGGCATCACCTTCCTGATCGGTGTGCCTGGTGCTGATGATATCATGCTCAATTATCAGAGCCTCTCGTTTCATGACCTGCTGGCACTGCGTAACCTGATGAACCTCAAACCTGCCCCTGAATTTGCCGCATGGCTTGAGCAGATGGGCCTGTATGACACCGCAACAGAGCGGATGCTCGATGTGCCTGCCGCCCAGAGCCAGCTGCGCCTGATGGTGGGGTAAGAGCATGTCAGACGAGATTATCCCCCACGCACAACATGCTGACCTGTGGCACAGCCTGCGCCACCTGACCCGTGCACGCATTGGCCTGGCACGCACAGGCACCGCCCTGAAAACACATGATGTGCTTGATTTTCAGGCGGCTCATGCTCAGGCACGTGATGCTGTGCATACCCCGCTTGATGTTGCTGCTCTTCAGGCCACTGTCGCCCCGGAAGAGTGCCTTGTGGTGCACAGCCAGGCACCTGACCGCCCCACCTATCTGCGCCGGCCTGACCTGGGCCGCCGCCTGGATGAAGGCTGTGCAGCACAGCTGACAAAAGGCGACTGGGATGTGGTTTTTGTCGCGGCAGATGGCCTCTCCTCCTTCGCGACACAACAAAATGCCGTGCCCCTTTATAAAGCGATGAAAGACCGCCTGACCGGCTGGCGCATTGCCCCGCTGGTCATTGCCACACAGGGGCGCGTTGCCCTGGGGGACGACATTGCCGTCGCCCTGGGTGCAAAAATGGTCGTGATGATGATTGGCGAGCGCCCTGGCCTGAGCGTTGCCGACAGCCTTGGGGTGTATCTGACCTACAACCCTTATACCGGCTGCCCTGACTCAGCGCGCAACTGCCTCTCCAACATTCACCCCAACGGGCTGAGCATATCTGGCGCGGCCACCAAGCTCACCTGGTTTTTAAACGAAGCCCGCACACTCAAACTCACCGGTGTCGGCCTGAAAGACGCCGCCCCTGAAGAAGGTGTTCTTTCAGACAGTTCCACCCCTCTTCTGCAAAAGGATCATGATATATGAGCAACGCGCCTGCGCATCTTCATAAGTCACTGAGCGCGTTCCATCTCTGGGGCATTGCCGTCGGCCTCGTTATTTCAGGCGAATATTTTGGCTGGAGCTATGGCTGGGCCACAGCAGGTACCCTCGGCTTTTTGCTGGCTACGGTTTTTGTCGCTGCCATTTATACAAGCTTTATCTTCAGTTTTACCGAGCTGACCTGCGCTATTCCCCATGCCGGCGGCCCTTTCTCCTACAGCTCACGCGCCCTGGGCCGGTGGGGCGGGCTGATTGCGGGCCTTGCCACACTGGTTGAGTTCATTTTTGCTCCTCCCGCCATTGCACTGGCTATTGGTGCGTATCTGAATGTGCAGTTTCCTGGCCTGCCCCCCAAAGTGGCTGCCTGTGGAGCCTATATTGTCTTTATGACACTCAACATCGTGGGTGTACGTATTGCCGCAACCTTTGAGCTGTTCATTACCATTGCAGCCATTCTTGAGCTGCTGGTGTTTATGGGTGTCGTCTCCCCCGCCTTCTCATGGGACAATTTTATGCATGACGGCTGGGGTGTAAGCGGCTCTCACTTTGGCTGGGGCGCCATTGGCGGCATTTTCGCGGCTATGCCTTTCGCGATCTGGTTCTTCCTCGCTATTGAAGGTGTGGCAATGGCCGCAGAAGAAGCCAGCAACCCGAAACGCTCTATTCCTGTTGCCTATATCGCCGGTGTGCTGACCCTGGTGAGCCTGGCTTTTGGTGTAATGATTTTTGCCGGTGGTGCAGGTGACTGGCATGCTCTTGCCAACCTTAACGACCCGCTGCCCCAGGCGATGAAAACCGTTGTTGGCCCCCATAGTGGCTGGCTGCATATGCTGGTCTGGCTGGGTCTGTTTGGTCTGGTTGCCTCACTGCACGGCATTATTATGGGCTATGCCCGCCAGATTTTCGCCATGGCACGGGCCGGCTTTCTGCCTGCGTTCCTTGGCAAACTGCATCCGCGCTTTCAGACCCCCGCAGCGGCAACTATTGCGGGTGGCGTCATTGGTATGGCCGCCATTTTCTCTGACGACATCATCTCCGTCAATGGCCAGTCGCTCACGGCAACACTGGTCACCATGTCAGTTTTCGGGTCACTGACCATGTATGTGATGAGCATGATCAGCCTGTTTCGTCTGCGCAAAAACGAGCCTGATCTGGAGCGTAGCTACAAAGCACCTTTCTACCCTGTTCTGCCTGCTCTGGCGCTGGGTGGAGCGGCTGTTCTGCTGGGGGCTGTTGTATTCTTCAACCCTCAGGTCTGCATGATTTATGTTGGCCTTATGGTGGTGCTCAGCATCTTCTTCATGCGCGCTTACATGAAAAGCCAGGAGCCTCAGTAATCAAAAAATCATCCTGAAAAATAAAATTAAAACCATTCTTTTTTAAAAGCTTTTTTTCCGGAGTGAGCCATGACCTGTAAAAACCGTGTTGCACTGATGTGTCTTATCCTCGGAACAATGGCGCCTGCACTGGCTCACGCCCGTGCAGCGTCATCCTCCGCGATGGATACAAAGCGTAAGGTACCAGCTAACCCCAACCACCCCGCTTTGTCCCCCATGGGGCCAGGCGCCGCAAAAAAAGCAACGGCCCACAGAAGCCGTAAAGCACCGGCCAACCCTAACCACCCCACTTTGTCACCTATGGCACCCAATGCCGGGCAGCGCGCAACGCCGGCACTGACACCAGCCGGTGCGACGGCCCCTGCTGCCACGCTGAACGCGCCTGTGGTCAAACCTGAAATTAAGCAGGACTATGTGCAAAAGCAGGACCCGGATATTCCGGCCATGCAGGTGGGCAACCTTTTCACCCCCAGAAAAGGGCAGCCTCTGAGCTACTGGGACGGACTGGTAGGGCACCTGACAGTTGAAGCCGGCGTGTCAGGTAACCCCTGGACAAAGTCAGGGCACAACTTTGCACAGTTCTATGTTGACCGTGCCAACACCACGACCCTGAACCAGATTATGGGCTCACTTTCACACCCTGTCAGCCCTGTGGGCGGGGGCTATGGCATTGGTTTTGTGTTCGAGGCAATGTATGGCTCTGACGCGCGCTTTGACCCGACGATTGGTATGGGTGAAAACGCCCTGACAGGCATGTATCAGTGGGCACCAACCCAGGCTCATATTGACGCTCACCTGCCATGGCTGTTCAAACACGGTATTGATGTGCAGGTAGGGCAGATGTACGGCCTTCTGGGAGCTGAGGGCACACCGGCTCTGGCCCGGCCTTTCTACTCCTTCAACTATGCTTCAGACTATATCGTACCGTTTGAAACGGTAGGTATTGTTGCAACCATGCATCTGACAGACCATATGGACTGGATCATGGGTATTGATGCCGGTAACTCCGTCACATTTGGCAGCTCAGGCAATAACAGCCGCCCCAAAGGATATTTTGGCTTTGCCTGGAACAACCTGCTTGACGGCAAACTGAGCATGCATGCGATTGGTCGCTTTGGCCCGCAGGGCAATAACGGCCTGACCCGTTATTCGGCCGATGGCTGGGCCAGTGCCGGCATTGGCAAACCTGCAAACCACCTGATGCAGTATAATGCTGAATTTCTGGCAACCTATCACATCAATAAAAAGGTCTCTGTCACGGAAGATATCATCTACCTCCATGACGATGCCTCTCGCGATGATGTGTATGGCTTTACCTCCTACCTGGCATGGGACATCAACCCCTCTCTGACGTTTAACGCACGTGGCGAGATTTTTCGTGACAACACCGGTGCTGTTATCACCCAGTATACCGGCACGACCTCGTATGTTCATTCTCTGAGCAACCGCCCTTATGCCTATTTTAACGCAGCCCCCACAACCTATGGCGAAATGACCGTTGGGGCAGCCTATCGCCCTGAATTTATTAATAAGCACCTGGGCAAAGGCAGCTTTACCCTGCGCCCTGAGGTGAGACTTGATAAATCACTTAACGGCACACGCCCCTTCAACCGGGGTGGCACGGTGCAGGACCCCGTTGTTAATAACGGCACAAACAATATGTTCTGGTTCAACTGTGACGCGACACTCAGCTTCTGAGTGTTCCCGGCAGGGAAAAAGCCCCGTTTACAGCGGGGCTTTTTTTTATGGGCTAAGGGTGGTCTCTCAGCTTTTCTGAAAGGCTTCCAGCGCCTGAGCTGAGTAAACATAGGCTGCCCCGGCATTCAGCGCGATAGCTGTACCCAGTGCGGCAATTACCTCTTCATCAGTTGCGCCGCTCTTTTTTGCCTCAGCGGCATGAATGGCAATGCAGCCTGAGCAGCGTGTTGTCACAGCCACCGCAAGAGCAATCAGCTCATGCGTTTTTTTATCAAGAGCCTTACTGGCTTCAGCCGCAGCCTGAATGCCACCAACGGCCTCAGCAAAGCCACCACCGGAGGCACTAAAGTTTTTCAGCTTTTTTAAAAGAGCAGACAGTTCAGTCTCTGATGCAGTAGTCATTGATTTCTGACCTTCTCATTATGACACGAACCCAAACCCGGGTGAGATGAGCGGAGGATAACCGCGCGCCCCGGTAAGATATGGTGATACTGCTTATAGTTGTCATCACCTGACGCTTTAGCGTTCATCTAACGACACGCGGTTGCGCAGTGCCGTATAAATAGGCTCTTCTTTCAGGCCGTCAGCCACAAACATGGCGGCAAAGCTGCCAGCCAGCAACGGTAAGAGCAGGTTAGATGCATTGGTCATTTCCACTACCAGCACAATGCCTGTCAGCGGAGCACGCACAGCACCGGTAAACATTGCCGACATACCCACAACAACAAACGGCATTGTACCATGCACAAGCCCGGGGGCGAGCACGTGTGCAATATCACCACAACCAAGCCCGACAAGAGCACCCAAAGCCAGCATCGGGGCAAACAGGCCACCTGGCGTTGCTGCTGCATAGGATAACGCACCAAAAAGCAGACGCACGACAAATAAAAGCGGCAGGATCTGCCAGGTCAGCGTGTTGTTAATGGCATTCTGCGTCAGCCAGTCGCCCCCTCCGGCAACATGAGGCGCCAGCCACACAATCAGCCCGCCCAGAGCACCAATCAGGGCCGCACGCACCTCAACACTCATAGCCGCGCGCTCGCTCAGGCGCAGCGTTGCCAGGAGAGTGCGGTTATACACAACTGAAAGCAGACCTGTCACAAGCCCGGTCAGCAAAAACAGAAACTGCGGCAACACCTGCGGAATAACCGGAAAGTCAGGCACAACAAAATCAGGTGCGCCACCCAGCATCGCCCGCGCCATCAGAATAGCAGCAACCGAAGCCCCCAGGGCTGAGCAGGCGGTGCGTGGGTTAAAACGCCCCACCAGCTCCTCAAGCACAAAAATAGCACCCGCAGCCGGTGCATTAAACGCTGTTGCAAGCCCTGCACCCGCACCCGCAGCCAGAAGTGAGCGGCAGTCATCTGCACCAAGGCGCACAAAACGCCCGATAGCATTTGCAGCTGTTGCCCCCATCTGCACACTCGGGCCTTCGCGCCCGAGGGCCAGCCCGCCCCCTATGGCCAGCACGCCCCCCAGAAATTTAACAGGCACCAGCCTGAAAGGAGCCGGCTGCGCCATACCCGCAAGCACAGCCTCAACATGTGGAATCCCGCTGCCTGAGGCCAGAGGGGCCAGCCGCCGCACCATCCATGCCGAGATGAGTGCCATGACCGCGCCCCCGGCAACCAGCAGCAGCCCGGCAGGAAAACCATGCAGTGCGTGCAGTGACCACGCGTTTCTCACGCTGTCAGCCTGTTCAAGGCACCACCTGAACCCGCCACACAGGGCACCGGCCACCACCCCGACCACCAGCGATAAAAGAGACAAAACTGTCAGACTACAGGGAGGTTCAGGCAGCGAAACCGTTTGAGCCTCTGAGGCACCGTGATGATCTGACATAACTCTCAGCATTCTGATGAAAGGAGAGATCAGCATGGCAGGATTAACAGCCCGATGACAACCCGCAAGGCAGAGAAAGCCCCCTCCGGGCTGTGTCACATCATGTTTATTGCCTCAGCCGGGTTACTTTCGCCCGTTCAAGACGACGCACATACTGCAACAGCTCATCGTGATGCAGCAGCGAGACTTTGTTAGTTCTGGCCAGTTGCTGCGCTGCCGTTGTGTAAGAGGCATTAGACACCACAGCCCCAAAGCGCGCGCCATAATGCTGCCTTGCGGCAACAACCTGCTGCACGGCATCATTCCCGACAGGACGGGAATATAATTTGCACTGCACAACCAGCCGCAGCCTGCCACGGGTTGCGACAATATCAGCCCCCTGGTCACCACTTTCAGAGGTAACAATAGCCTCCCACCCTGCCTGGCGCAGTATCAGCCCGCAATAACGCTCATAATCAAACGGGTCCATATCGGGGCTGTAAACGTCAGGGCTGGTGGGCTTTTTAACCTCTGCGACAACAGGCGTGCTTTCATCAAAAGCAACCTTATCAATATATTGCGACAGACCATCACTAACGCGCTCAAAATAAGCCTCATAGCCGCGCTCTCTGAGACAGTTGAGCATCTCGCGCTGCATGAATTCTTTTTTCTCACGTTCCCATTTATCATAAATGGTGGTGCCATAAATGTTCTGGTACACAAGCTGCTTACGGCGAATCTGCAGGCGTTCGGCCAGAGAGCTGATAAGCTTTTTGCCTGCTGCCATAGCCCGGTGGCACTTACGCCAGCGCCTGTATTTCAAAAACAGGCGCAGCAGCACATAAGCACCAAGCAGCTCAGAGACAATAATCAGTATCTTCCCGCCATCCTGATATACGCCGGTGGAAGGCAGTACATGACCAAGCTGCGACATGAGCCAGACCAGCACCGCCCCGACGGCAGACAGGACCTCAGTCGCATAAGCGGAGAATGTGCCACTATGCTGAGTAACATGCCCCTCACTCACCAGTGCAACACCATAACCTTCAGGACAGATGACGGAGGCTCTCTCCCTTTCTCTGACAAGGTGGATGCTCTGCCCCTGAAAAGAACAAATGTTCTGCCCGGTGTCATTGATATTTGTCAGTGAGTGCGCACAGACAGAGGTGGCCAGTAAAGCAGACAGCCCCGCACATGCCAGAAATCCACGCAAAGTCTGCTTCAGACCAGCGCTCAGGCCAGCACGCCTTAAGCCATGCGCACGGGGTACATTATAAGAACAGTTCTGTTTACGTTCAGACATGCCGGACTTTTACGTTCTCTTTTTATTCTGGTCCAGACACACTGTGCTTTCAGCTGGTACATGACAATTCAAAACCAGCATCCGTCACAATCAATGAAAAATTCAGACCCGAAATAAAATAGGACACTATAAAAAATAAAAATTCACATCAATTACCCTGTAAAAATAATATAATTATAAATATAAGTATTGTTTTTAAATGATTTATCACCATTATTATAAAAACTATATCAAGATAAAAAATTTATTATGTGATAATAATCTCTCTGCTCCCTTCACTGAAAGCATGATCCTGCAAAAAGAACCTGCCCTCTGCCTGGAATCGGCCAGGCGAACATCTCGCAGACAAGGAGTAGGCAGAGCTGACGAGACAGTATACACTACGCCGGCTATGAACAAAAAACGCAGACCGACACATCCTGTTACGGCAGAGCAGGCCTCATCCTCCCTCCCTCCGGCTGACGTCTGGGGAGCCAGAGATGTTTCATCAGGAAAAGGTTCAGGAGATGAAAATTTTCCTGTCGGCTCGCTGCTGCTCGATAAAAAGCTGCGCCCGCACGTACATGCCTATTATAATTATGCCCGTGCTATTGACGATATTGCCGACTGCGAAACACTGGACGCAG
Source organism: Acetobacter sp. DmW_043 (assembly GCF_002153485.1). Classification (NCBI taxonomy): domain Bacteria; kingdom Pseudomonadati; phylum Pseudomonadota; class Alphaproteobacteria; order Acetobacterales; family Acetobacteraceae; genus Acetobacter; species Acetobacter sp. DmW_043. Next base: position 21,715 of record NZ_JOMN01000006.1, read on the forward strand.
AAGAAAAAATCACACGTCTGAACGCAATGGAAGATGTGCTTCTGGGCAAACGTGAAGCGATATCACGCGACGATGCGCAGAGTGCTGCGGCTTTGCGCACATCGCTGATGCAAACAAAGGTACCGTTTGAAACAGCCACTGACCTGACCATTGCCTTTCGTGACGATGCACGCAATGTCCCCTGCAAAACATGGAGCGACCTGGTCAGTTACTGTCGCTACTCAGCCAATCCTGTCGGGCGTTTCCTCATAGCGCTGCACCGCGAAAGCCCTGCAGCATATGCTGCATCTGACGCTTTGTGCACCTCGCTCCAGATTCTCAACCACCTTCAGGACTGCCAGAAAGATCTGCGTCTGCTTGGGCGCTGCTATATGCCGGAAGACCTGATGGCCCGGGCCGGCGCCACACAGGATGACCTGCTGGCTGGCCGTGCCACACCACGGTTGCGCAGAGTGTTTAATACACTGCTGGATAATACAGATGAACTGAATGCTCAGGCAGCCACCCTGCCCGCCTATATTTCAGACCGGCGCTTTCGTATGGAATGTGCCGCTATCGTGGCTCTGGCACAGCGCCTGACACTGCGCCTGCGCCGTGAAGATCCGCTGGCTGGCCGGGTCAGTCTGAAAAAATCAGACGTGCTCCATGCACTGGGTGCGGCCCTGAAAGTCTGGCCCGGAGCTTCTCCTGCACGGAAAGTTCTGTAAAAGACAGCTCAGACAAAGTGAACTCCTTTCAAGATACATCGCAACAACAGGTAGAAGACGCGTGACATCCCATATGATCCAGACGCATGAGACCCCAACACCACTCGGGTGCGACCCGGCTGATCTGGCATGGGTAGAGGCAACCGTTAAACAGGCAGGCACGTCGTTTGCTGCCGGCATGCGTGTTCTGCCCCCCATGCGCCGTTATGGAATGTATGCTCTGTATGCCTTCTGCCGTGTCGTTGATGATATTGCCGACGGCAGTGCCCCCCTGGAGCAGCGCCGCGCAGAGCTTGAGGCATGGCACGGCCGTATTGCAGCTATGTATTCTGACAACAAAGCAGAAACACCGCTCGATCGTGTTCTGCTGGCCACCATTCACTTTTTTGCCCTGCACCAGAAAGATTTTGATGCTGTTATTGACGGCATGATTATGGATGCAGAAAACAGTATTGTTGCCCCTGATGAAAAAACTTTCGACCTTTACTGTGACCGTGTGGCTTCTGCCGTAGGGCGTATGTCTGTCCATATCTTTGGTGACAGCTCAGACAATGCCATTAAGGTTGCCTATCATCTGGGACGCGCCCTGCAGATCACCAACATTCTGCGTGACATTGCAGAAGATGCCGCCCGTGGCCGCCTTTATCTGCCATCAGAACTGCTGACACGTTTTGACGTGCCGGCTGACCCCGTTAAAGCTATGTACAGCCCTGGCCTTGAAAGTGTTGCCCGTATTCTGGCTGAGCGGGCAAAAGATCATTTCAGAGCGGCATTTACACTGATGAAGCGCGCACCGCGCAAAGCCATGCTGCCTGCCCGTATTATGGGTGCAAGCTATGAAGCCACCTTAAATGCTCTCTGCAAAAGGGGCTGGTCATCAGGGGTTCTGCTTAAGCGCCCTGACCCGGCGATTGCAGTGCGCCTGGGGCACCTGGCCACATCGTTCTTCGTCTGATTATCATAAACAGGAAACCGGGATTATGGCACGAACCCTGCATATTATAGGGGGCGGCATGGCCGGCCTGGCAGCCGCAACCGAAGCAGCAGGTTGCGGCATGCATGTTATTGTGCACGAGGCCGGGCGGGCCTGTGGCGGGCGGGCACGCTCATACTACGACCGCCAGCTTGACTGCCGCATTGACAATGGCAACCATCTGCTGCTTTCGGCCAACACAACGGTTTTTCGTTACCTGGCACTGACCGGTGCAACAGACACACTGACCGGACCGGGTGCGCCGGTTTTCCCGTTTGCTGACCTGACCGAAGACAACCGCTGGACCCTTACCCTCTCATCAGGCAAAGTGCCATGGTCGATGTTCATGCCACACCGGCGCGTGCCTGGCATGCGCCTGGCTGAACTGAGCAGCCTTAAAAAACTGCTTAGCGCCGGTGAAGATCAGACCGTGTCAGAATGTCTGGTCCCTGGTGCGCTGACACGCCGCCTGCTTGAACCCTTTGCTATTTCAGCGCTCAACACCCCGTGCGAAACGGCAAGTGCCGCCCTGCTGGGGGCTGTGGTGCGCGACTCTCTGGCACAGGGTGGCAAAGCCTGTATTCCCTGGTATCCTAAAACCGGACTGTCAGAAACATTTGTTGACCCCGCTCTGGCCCATTTACGCATTATGCGTGCCGAAGTGCGTACACAAAGCCGCATCACAGGCCTCGACATAGCCCGTGGCCGGGTTACAGCACTGCACACCGGCGGGGGTGACCCCATAACCCTGACGGAAGAAGACAGGGTGATTCTGGCTGTGCCGCCTCAGGTTGCCTCCTCCTTACTGGCTGGCCGGGTCGATGGCTTTACTGCCCCTGATGAGGCTGAGAGCATTCTCAACCTGCATTTCGTGCTACAGGAAGCCCCCATTCCCACAGGCAGCTTTGCCCGTTGTGGCTTTATGGGACTGGTTGGCAGTGTGGCCGAATGGGTTTTTCTGCGTGACAATATTCTCTCTGTCACAGTCAGTGCTGCCAGCCGCTTCGCTGAGCGTGACCAGGAAGAACTTATTCGCACTATCTGGCATGACCTGCGCCGCGCCTGTGACCCTGTATTACAGTCTCCACTGCCGGCAAACCCGCTGCGACAACGCCCTGTGTGGGAAAAACGCGCCACCTTTGCCGCCACACCGGCACAAAACCGCCTGCGTCCGGGGCCTGCAACGTCTCTGGTTAATCTTGCTCTTGCCGGAGACTGGACTGCAACCGGCCTGCCCTCAACACTGGAGGGCGCAATGCGTTCTGGTGTAAAAGCGGTTCATACGCTAGGGCTTTACACCTGAAATCTTAACTATCAGGCACATCACCGTGCCTGCTCTCTGACACATCGGTATTGAATAAGGAATTTCTGACATGGCCGCTGATGGCAGTGCTCTTTCCGGCTCGCTCCTGACTTCTGAAGCGCTCGAGCAGGCTGTAAAAAATGCTCAGGCTGCCCTGAGCAACCGCCAGAATGCAGACGGGCACTGGGTATATGAGCTTGAGGCAGATGCAACTATTCCGGCCGAATATGTGCTGCTGGAGCATTTTCTCGATAAGATTGATGACCCGCTGCAACAGAAAATAGGCAATTATCTCCGCCGTATTCAAAGCGATGAGCATGATGGCTGGCCACTGTATCATGACGGTCAGTTTGACCTCTCGGCTTCTGTTAAAGCCTATTTTGCCCTCAAAGCCATCGGGGATGACATTAACGCCCCGCATATGGCACGGGCCCGCAAAGCTATTCTGAGCCATGGTGGTGCCGCACGCGCTAACGTCTTTACCCGCTTTCAGCTTGCGCTGTTTGGCGAAGTGCCCTGGCGTGCGCTGCCCGTAATGCCGGTTGAGCTGATGCTGCTGCCCCGCAAGGCCTTTTTCTCGGTCTGGAATATGTCTTACTGGTCACGCGTGGTTATTGCCCCGCTGACCGTTCTTGCTGCCTTAAAACCCGTTGCTGTTAACCCACGCCAGATCAGAGTGCGTGAGCTGTTTGTTGCACCACCTGAAACAGTTACCGACTGGATCCGCGGTCCTTACCGTTCAGCCTGGGGGCATGTGTTTAAAGGCATTGATTCTGCCTTACGTGTTGTGACGCCGTTTATCCCCGCAAAAACACACAAAAAGGCCATTAAAGCCGCCGTTGATTTTATTGAGCCGCGCCTGAATGGTGAGGATGGCCTGGGAGCCATTTACCCGGCAATGGCGAACGTCGTCATGATGTATCGCGCTATGGGTGTGCCTGATAACGACCCCCGCGCCATGACAGCGCTTAAATCTGTGCAGAATCTTCTGGTTATTAAAGAGCACGAAGCCTATTGCCAGCCCTGCGTCTCTCCGATCTGGGACACGGGTCTTTCTGGCCACGCCATGATTGAGGCTGCCTCAGGCCCGCAGGGCATTGCTCCCGAAAAAACGCGGGAGGAACTGAGCAAAGCCGCAAGCTGGCTGCGTGACAAACAGATTCTCAGCGTCAAAGGTGACTGGGCTATTAACAAGCCTGACCTGGCACCGGGCGGCTGGGCCTTTCAGTATGGCAACGACTACTACCCCGATGTGGATGACACCGCCGTAGTTGGCATGCTGCTGCACCGCGAGGGAGACCCGAAAAGCACTGAGGCCATAGAAAGAGCACGCCAGTGGATTATTGGCATGCAGAGCACCAATGGCGGCTGGGGTGCGTTTGACATTGATAATAACAAAGAAATGCTCAACCACATCCCCTTCTCTGATCATGGGGCGCTGCTTGACCCGCCAACAGCTGATGTGACTGCACGCTGCATTTCATTCCTGGCACAGCTTGGCCACACGGAAGACCGCCAGGTTATTGAACGTGGTCTCGACTATCTGCGCAAAGACCAGGAAAAAGACGGCTCGTGGTTTGGCCGCTGGGGCACCAACTATATTTATGGCACGTGGTCTGTATTGTGCGCATTTAATGCCGCGGGTATTTCGCATGATGACCCTGCTGTTATTAAAGCTGTCGAATGGCTGCGCTCTGTGCAGCGTGAAGATGGCGGATGGGGTGAAGATTGTGCCAGCTATGAGGGTGCTGCCCGCGGTGTTTATAAAAAGAGCCTGCCGTCTCAGACCGCATGGGGCGCCCTGGGCCTGATGGCTGCCGGCCGCAGAGACGACCCCGCCGTTGCTAAAGCCATGTCATGGCTGGCCAGCCAGCAGGACGAAAACGGCGAATGGCAGGAAGACCCTTATAATGCTGTTGGTTTCCCCAAAGTGTTCTATCTGCGCTACCATGGGTACAAACAGTTTTTCCCTCTTTTTGCACTCTCTCGTTATCGCAATCTTGAGAAAAGCAACTCCCGCCGCGTTGATTTTGGGTTTTAATAACTATGGCAGAGCGTAACACATCAGAGCATCTTGCCCCGACCAGACCGGGTATTCTGACCGGCCTTAAGGCTGAGGTGAAATTTCTGCGCCCTGCCTTTCCGCATGCTGCAATTGCAGCCAGTGGTGCAACCAGTGCCGGAGCACAGCGTGAAACAGCACGCCTGATTGCGACCGGCCCTGACTGCCTGCTTTCATTTGGTCTTGCCGCCGGGTTAGACCCTGCTCTTCCCCCAGGCACAGTGATTGTACCTCAGGCTGTACACGCCTGGGGTGAAACCTTTGAGTGTGACCCTGACCTGCGCCATATTCTGGGGGCAACACGCCCTGACTGCTATGGCGGCACATTATTGCATAGTGATGATGTTGTACTTGAGGCTACTGAAAAAGCCCGTCTTTTTGCCGAAACGCAGTGCGCCTCGCTGGATATGGAAAGTGGCTTTATGGCCCGGCAGGCCAGAGAAGCAGGTATTCCCTTTGCTGTGCTGCGTGTTGTCTGTGACCCCGCCACACGCTCTCTGCCCGCAGCAGCGGGCTGTGTGCTCTCCCCCAAAGGGGGATTAAAAATCGGTGCTCTGCTTGCTTCTCTGGCACGTAACCCCTCGCAGATTGCCGGACTGATTGCCTTAGGGGGCGATGCCGCGCGCGCGCGCAAAGCTATGCAGCAATTTCTCGACCGACAGCGCACAGTGCAGGCTTTTATGCGTCTTGCATCTGGCAATTAAATGAAAATTTCTGATAATTTAATATTTAAGAAGTATTTTTATAAATTACAGAAAAAACTACAGCCGATAATTTTTGTTATATAAGCTATAGTTTTTTATTTTTAAAATTATAGCAAAAAATATCATGAAGAAATATTACATTCTTCTTTTTTCATCGCGGCATATGTTTTAACCAAAGCTATTTCACCGGCTGTGGCAGAGGGCATGATCCACACCGCTATGGAAAGCCTCATGCTTTGCAGAAACACCTCATCCCTGAATATCTGAAAAGGCACTCAGAACTTGTCACAACCCGGTTAATCTGAGGGCATCCTGAGGCATCATATTAAAGTTTAAAGGATGACAAGCATATTCCCCGGTATAAACTTCATTAACAAAATATGGCCCGGCATTGATAATCTGAACAGATAATAAACAAGCATAACCAGAAGAGCGCACACCTGAAGGCAAAAGAGCATCACCTGAAGTCCAGCGGCTGTTATTTTTTACCTGAGAATGCCAGCCTGGCATTTCAATACCGGTAAGATGGCTGCTCACAGAACAAGATTTTTTATTTTCAAAAAGTGTAATTTCTCCGACTTCCACACCGAAATAGCGACGATCATCAATAAATGGACCGATAACATCACTCGGACGAGCCGCACGAGAGATAAGACGAATATTCTCAGCACCAGCAGGAAGCAAAAATATGGTGCAGCCATTATGCTCACGCACCGGCATAATCATTGCACCACTACCCAGTTTCAGACAGAGATCAGGATGCTCTGTGTGTTCAGATTCAGGGTTGCGTAACGAGTGGCCTGCTGAAATAGCACGCGCCTCCGTCTGACGAAACAAGGGCTCTGCAAATGCTGCTGAAACATCAAGAGGAGCTGCGGCATGATCCCAGCTCAGGCACTGGCGACCAGCAATAGAAACTACTTTACCTGTTTGCCGGAAGATATGCCTGTTACCGGTGTCAAGATAACTTTCGGTCAGCACACCATCAGCTGTGATAACAGCATGTTTTTCGGTTTCAATATGATAATAATCATAAGAGTTGATTGATTTATCATAAAAAATCGATCTGTTATTAACAAGCATACGCACAGGCAGAAAATGCCCCTTAAAAAACAGACAATGTTCAGCTGTAATCAGCATATCTTTAAAGGGTACACCTTTAGCGAATGCGTCTTTTACTATTCTTACAGGCCAGCCTGCTCTGTCATCTGGTAAATCAGAGCGAACATAGCACCTGGCAGTACCAACCCATGACACAGCCTGAAGAACCTCTGCCTTGTTACGCCAGTCAAATGTAACAATCTGATCACCAATAGTCAGGTCTTCAACAGCTTTACAACCAGAGGGGCTGTTTATCATAGAACCAGCGAGAAAACACACAACCTCCAGCAAGGTCTGATTCAGACCATACACAGTTCCGACCGTTGATGTTGATGAACTGCCGGCTACCGTGCTGTCAGACAGATCTGGCAAAGCAAAAGTGCTAACACCATCACCGCCATAAGTGGTGCCTAAAAGAGAAAATAAAGCCTGATTCTGTCCTATTGATAACAGGGCCCCATTAGCCAGTTGCCATCCTGATGGAATTTTAGAAACCGGCCCGGCAAACGCCCTGACTTCACCAAGGTAGGAATCATCACTTAATGTTCCCGGATACGCGCCGGATGTACAAATAATATAATTTAATGCCAGGCCTGCACTTCTGTTATCAATTGTATCTGCATTACTATTTGCATCAGATTTAATGTTACTATCTGACACTGTAATATTATCATTTCCAATTTCAGAGCCCAGAGGTGTCGTGGATGATGCACCAACAATGTTGCGGCCACTCAGGTCTGGCAAAGCAAAAGTGTGAACACCGTCACCGCCGTACGTATTCCCGATGACTGCGAACAACGCCTTATTGTTAGCAACAGAAAGAAGTTGTCCGTTTGCCAGAGCAAAACCGCCCGGAATTTGATTACCCGCAAAAGCATCAACCTCCCCAATAAATCCCTGAGACCCGTCTGTCGGTGCAGATATCCGGATTAAATAATTAATCGAAAGGGATGGCTGTATATTATTAACTTCAGCGGATGATCCACCCAGATCTGTCGGGTACTGAGACTGAGTAAGTGTTTCAGTTTCTGCGCCTTCAGTCGTCCCTGCGGGCGTTGAACTGGTCTTTCCCACAAGAACGCGACCTGATGTATCTGGCACATCAAATGTTGAATTGCCGTCACCACCATAAGTTATGCCCAGAACTACAAAAAGAGACTGATTATCGACAATGTTAACGGCCGCTCCGTCAGTTTGCTCCCCTGAACTGTTGGTCGCATAATTAAAGGCCGAAAAACGCAGCATGCCTAATGGAAAAATACTGGAAGAAGACTGCGCATCGCTCGGGTAAGTCCCCTGTGTTACGATCTGCTCACTCAAAACTGTTGTTTTTTGATTATTATTAAATACAATAGAGGACATTTCTATAAATACTCACAATATATACAAAAAAGCACTCCGCCACTCTCCAGGCACGTCTCTGATATCTGGATACACGATGCTATCATATCAGGTAAGTTATAATTGTTACTAAAAGATAACAGTTTGTTCAGTCAGGCATATGGCCCATAATCATCTGAATCACCGGGCCCTTCAGATCACATGCCTGACTGTAAAAAAATCATTAATAACTGGCAGAAAGATTAAACAAAAAAGAGCGACCAATAGCCGGCGTGACACGGTTTTGAAACAGGCTGCTATAATTAAGACGATTAGCAAGATTGTAACCGTTCATTGCAATACGCCAGTGCTCTCCAAATTTGTGCGCAATCATAGCATCAAAATCTAAAGTCGCTGGTACACGCGCGGTGTTTGCTGCATCCAGCCATACAGCCTGACGCCATGTTACACCGCCACCAATGCTAAGATTATATGGCGTTCTGGGAGCAATGTTATAGCTCGTCCATAAAGTAGCTGAATTTTTTGGGACAAACTGTATACGCTTACCAACGTCAGCCGCGGTTTCAGAGCCCGTAACACGACTATCGTACAATGCGTAGGTGCCTATAATACTCCAGTTTGCAGTGATGTTTCCTGATGCACTCAATTCCAGCCCCTGATTCCGCTGACTGTCAGATGAAGCAGAGACATCTCCGGTTGAAGGGTCTGTTATTGTTGAATTATTTTTCTCAAGGCGAAATAACGCTGCTGTAAACCCCATACGCCCTTTAAAAGCATTATATTTTGCACCTACCTCATAAAGCCGGCTCCGCTCAGGTGAATAACCAGACCCTGTAATAAAGGGAGCATTGCTATTGGTAACATAAAGGCTTGTCGGTGTTGTTGATTCAGACCAGTTAAAATATACCATCAGATTATCATCAGGTGTGTACATCATACTAACTGTGGGATTAACCGTTGTTTGTGTCTGCCTGAAATGTGAATCAGGTGTTGTTTTAACACCGCCTGTAGCCGAATACGAACTATACCACTGATCCAGCCGAAATCCGCCCTTAATGGCAAACCATTTTGCCAGCCAGATCTGATCAGAAAGAAAAACGCCAATGTCAGTTGCACTGCCATCTTTATAACATTTACGCCCTACACCATTGGGGATAGAAGCCAGCCCACCGGGGTTTTCTGCGCAACTTACTCGTTCAAGACCAGGAACATTCATCGATGGATTTATAAGGTTAGTACCCTGGCGCGTTTCATTATAAGGGTAGTTTTTTCTGTGATCTTCAACGTGCTCAATATCAAAACCACCTATCACCTCGTGGCGAATACCTCCGGTATTGAAGCGGGCAATGCCTGAAAAAACATTTTGTATTGACCAGTCACTTTGTCTGTAAGGGTTTGGCCCTCCCAACCCGCCATTTCTGACAATAGCAGCCGAAGTGTCACCACTAAAATATTTGCTAACGCAGGTCGCATTACAGTTTGGCTGTGATGCTGAGTAATAACGATGGTAAATGCCGCCCTTTGTATCATTGTAAAGGGTAAGCCATGGTTTGATTTTTGCTGTAAGTCTGCCGCTCAGCATATCAGTGCTGACATCATCCTGGTCAAATGTTGTTCCATACCAGTTTTTTCTATTTATACCATATTCTGTAATGGGTTTTGCAATTTTGGTTCCTGGCTTCTGCACAACCCATACACCATAATCTGGTATACGATTATCATTTTGATGAAAATAATCGACAGTGTAAGAAATTTTTTTATTCAAACCAAATGTGACTGAGGGTGCGATACCCCAGCGGTGAGAATAAATATAATTTCGGCCAACCATATTATTTTCGTTACCCATAGCCGAAAGTCTGACAGCAATACTATCACTGATTTGTTTATTAATATCCAAGGTGCCACGATAATAAGAGCCTGAACCGCCTGAAAAATTTGCCTGGTAGGAATCTTTTTTATGAGGTGCTTTTGTCACTATATTAATAGCGCCACCTGTTGTGCCATTACCAAATACTTCTGAAGATGGACCTTTTATAACAGACACATGATCATAATAAAAACTATCACGCGTATAAACACCAAAATCGCGCAGGCCATTCTCATAAATATCGTTCTGAGCCTGAAAACCACGGATCAAAAACTGATCTCCCGACATCCCGCCCTCTCCTTCACCTACAGAAGCTGTGATGCCGGGCACGTTACGCAGTGCTTCATCTAATGATTTTACATTTTGCTGCTCCATCAAAACACGTGGAACAACATTCACTGTCTGAGGAGTATGCATGACATCCTGAGGCATACTCCTCAGGCCAATATCCTCACGCAGGATATTCATGCTGCTACCATGAACTGTAATGGCTTCATCAGCATAATGTGCAGGGTGCATTCCCTGCGCCAGAGGTCCATTAATGGGCTGTGCATGAACAAGTTCCTGAGAAGAAGCTGTATCAGGAACAACAGATGATTGTGGAACTGATTTATGCGCTTTGGTGTGACGATGCTTAGATTTTGTCACATGATCTGTCGTCATTGCAGCATCAGAATTGCCTGTATGTAAAGCTGAGCAAAACAAGGCAAACCCCGCCATAAGTGGAGTGGAACGTGCAGAGTGATAGAGATGCCGGTGCGTCATTTCAATGCTTTCGTGACAAACAAAGTAGGGCACAAAAAACACAAATGAGAATGTGTCACAATTGCAAATTATGGTTTTCGGGTCTATACCTAGGTATAGGTTTTTAACAAAATTTTTGCTGTGATATACATATAAGTTTAGGTACCATATTTATATTATGCTGAATATAATGAAAAAAAGTTTCCACTCGATAACAGATAATATAAATAAAAATTATAATAATTCAGATATTTTACGATGGTTTTCAGCAATTATAATTTCAGCAATTATTTTTTTTAATCACATTAATACCATCACATGATGCATTTGGCGTTCTTTATGTCATAGTCATTATAATTTTATCGCATAACTGCAATATATTTACATTAAGGGTTATTGCAACTTTATGTATATTTTTAGAATTTTGTGGTTTCTTTATCGTTCACAATGAAACTTTATTTAATAATAATTATTCAAGATTAATACTTGGTATTATATCGATAATTACAGTAACAACGATTACAGAAAATAATAAAAAAGCAAAAGAATCTCTTGATAAACAATCCAGAATGTTAGCTCATGCCGATCGTATTAAAGCTATCGGTCAAATAGGAATCACCATAGCACATGAAGTTAACCAGCCTCTGTCTGCAATTTCAACCTTTGCTCAATCAGGAATATCCTGGATAAATCGACCGTCTCCCGACATAAAAGAACTATTATATTGCTTAAAAAAAATTGATTCCAATACACAGCGTGCTGCAAAAATTATTAAAAATATCCGTGAGTTAACACGAGAAAATTATATTTTACGAGAAGAACATATTAATTTAAAAAATATTATAAACGATTCCATTTTTATTATTGAACCTTATTACTCATTAAGTAATATCGAAATTATAAAACATTATAATTCAAAAAATGTTTTTATTAATGGGAATAAAATTGAAATTCAGCAGCTTATAATAAATATATTATTAAACTCCATTGAATCCATAAAAAAAACACAGGATAATTCAGGTTTAATACATATTATATTAAAAAATTCACCTGAAAAAATAAATAATATTGAAATAAAAATACAGGATAATGGTAATGGATTCAAAAACTCTGATATACAATCATGCTTTGAACCATTTTATACAACTAAAAATACGGGTATGGGTATAGGGCTTTCAATTTGCCAGACAATTGCCGAAGCTCATAACGGGACTATAAAAGCTGAAAATCTCTCTCCTTCAGGAGCAGAAATTACCATTTCTTTTCCTGCTGCACAGAACATATCAAGTTAATAACGATGGAATATTCTCCACACATTATTATTGTAGATGATGATGAAGAAATCAGAAATTCATTAGATAGTTTTTTTCGTTCTAAAAATTTTATAGTTCATTTATTTTCTGATCCGGAAGAATTTTTATTATTTAAACTACCAGATGAACCAGTATGCTTGCTTCTTGATATCAAATTAGGACAGAAAAATGGATTAGACTTGCAGGACACAATAAATGAGGCTGGTCTGCATATCCCTGTCATCATTATGAGTGGTCACGGAACCATACCTTTATCAGTAAGAGGGATAAAAGCCGGGGCCATTGATTTTTTTACAAAGCCTTTTTCACATAATACATTACTTAAATCGGTACATGAGGCTCTTGATTTATGGAAGTCTCAGAATAAAAATATTGAATTACAAAAACGAATAAAAAATAAATATTCATCACTCTCAGAAAGAGAAAAGGAAGTGATGATTTTAGCAACTTCGGGGCTTATGAATAAACAAATTGCTGATCGTCTTAACCTGAGCCTCATATCTATAAAAACACATCGTGCTCATGCAATGAAAAAAATGGGAGCACGATCTTTTTCTGATTTAGTTCATTATGCTGACATTCTTGAAATAAGAGACCCTTTAATAACGCGTTATAATAGTTAATCGAGAAATCATTTTCTGCCACACTCTGCAGAGCTATGATGCTTACAGGAAATATCGCTGATATAAAAACCAGAAAACTAGGGCCTGTTAGATCTTGAAACTCTTCCCATATTGTAGAGATGGAAGAAGGAGACGGAAC
>NZ_JOMN01000075.1:0-517 GCF_002153485.1 Acetobacter sp. DmW_043
GTAAGCCTGTGAATCACAATCTCTCGCTCAGTTCAATAAATTAACAGGTCCTGAGCCTAGTTACCCTCAAATATGGAGGGCAAGCGGTCTGTCCGGTTGATAGCCTCATCACCTTTACCAAACATCCAGAATTACCCGATCAGGGCAGACAGGATTGAACCGACAAAAACTCCCATTTTGGCTGGGGTCACAAGGTCTGGTCCGGTAAATGCCAGGTTCGCGATAAACTGGACTTGCTCAGATTACAGACTGACGGCGACTGGAGCGATGTTAAAACTGTGACTGGGTATGCCAAGCTGATGCCAGATGCTTACAAGGGCCAGACAAACAACTGGTGGGAGCATGGCCCAGAGGTCTAAAAAACTTCACGGATTCTTCACAGATAGATGTGCACGAATCCATATGATTATAGATAGATGCAGATAATAAATTTTGGGGGAGTGTCTTAAAAACCGCAGTTTTCTGCGACAGGAATGGTGGGCGCAGCAGGGATTGAACCTACGACCCCTACCATGTC
>NZ_JOMN01000076.1:0-739 GCF_002153485.1 Acetobacter sp. DmW_043
GGACGCCGAGGTCATGCTGCACGACATTACAGAACTACGCTCATAGATAAGCGTCTCCCTTTGAGAGTTTAAAGAAGAATATATCTTCCGTTATAGTTGTTAAAAATTAATACTTATATTAATCGATGATAATTACATCTGCATGTGCTTCTTTTGCTTATGAAAGTATCACTTTCCCATTTGGATAAAGTGAGTAGTGGGACAGGTCAGATGTATATAGGCGACTAGCTTGTTTAATTATTACGTTTGATACATCTTTGGTAAGAATAGAACCGCAAGGCAAAACCATCGCATTCGGTGGTATGTCGGTCCCGTCTGGCAGCGTTGGATAATCGCACAGGCAGGGCGTGCAGTTATCTGAGCCAAAGATCGTCAGTTCAACGGTTGTCGATAACGTCAGGCCATTGCGTGTTGCCGCCGTTACCGTGAGAGAGCGGATTGTATCAGTGATGCCACCACCAAGAAACACGCATGCCAGACCGTTGACGATGCTGGTCCAGAGTATTGTCAGCTCTGACGGATCGTTCGTTTTGTTCGCGATACTGACAGAGAAAATCTTGCTCAGGGCGTCAGTGTTCCTGTCGAACAATGCTGAGAAATCTAGGCTCAGGACCTGTTAATTTATTGAACTGAGCGAGAGAGTGTGATTCAACAGCCTTACCGATGGAGGGTGAGCCTGTGAGTGATGTATTTTTACTGTCTGAGAGCCAGATGAAGCGGATTGAGCCGTTTTTTCCTC
>NZ_JOMN01000077.1:2500-5531 GCF_002153485.1 Acetobacter sp. DmW_043
CGTAGCACGCTGCGAAAAGTTGTGGGGAGCCGCGAGCAGGCTTTGATCCGCAAATATCCGAATGGGGCAACCCACCCGCAAGGGTATCATTACCTGAATACATAGGGTGATGAGGCGAACCCGGGGAACTGAAACATCTCAGTACCTGGAGGAAAAGACATCAATTGAGATTCTGTTAGTAGTGGCGAGCGAACGCGGAACAGGCCAGTATTACTTTGTAAAGAAGCAGAAGGACATGGAAAGGTCCGCCATAGTGGGTGATAGCCCCGTATGCGTAGTGTTGCAGAGTAGTCTTGAGTAGGGCGGGGCACGTGAAACCCTGTCTGAACATGGGGGGACCACCCTCCAAGCCTAAATACTCCCTGGTAACCGATAGTGAACAAGTACCGTGAGGGAAAGGTGAAAAGCACCCCGACAAGGGGAGTGAAATAGACCTGAAACCGAATGCCTACAAACAGTCGGAGCCTCTTATGGGGTGACGGCGTACCTTTTGTATAATGGGTCAGCGAGTTTCTGTTTGCAGCGAGCTTAAGCCGTTAGGTGTAGGCGTAGCGAAAGCGAGTCTGAACAGGGCGTTCAGTTGCTGGCAGAAGACCCGAAACCGAGTGATCTAGCCATGGCCAGGCTGAAGGTGCGGTAACACGCACTGGAGGGCCGAACTCACGCCTGTTGAAAAAGTCGGAGATGAGCTGTGGTTAGGGGTGAAAGGCCAATCAAACTCGGAAATAGCTGGTTCTCCGCGAAATCTATTGAGGTAGACCGTCGAGTATTACCCCGGGGGGTAGAGCACTGGATGGGCTAGGGGGGCCCAAAGCCTTACCAAACCTAACCAAACTCCGAATACCCGGAAGTATGAGCTCGGCAGACAGACAGTGGGTGCTAAGGTCCATTGTCGAGAGGGAAACAGCCCAGACCACCAGCTAAGGCCCCTAAATCGTGGCTAAGTGGGAAAGGATGTGGGGATTCCAAAACAACCAGGAGGTTGGCTTAGAAGCAGCCATCCTTTAAAGAAAGCGTAATAGCTCACTGGTCTAATAGAAACCCTGCGCCGAAAATGTAACGGGGCTCAAGCCACGTGCCGAAGCTGTGGGTGCATATCTATGATATGCGCGGTAGCGGAGCGTTCCGTAAGTCTGTGAAGGAGGCGGGGTGACCCCCTCTGGAGATATCGGAAGTGCGAATGCTGACATGAGTAGCGACAAACAGTGCGAGAAACACTGTCGCCGAAAGTCCAAGGGTTCCTGCGCAAGGTTAATCCACGCAGGGTTAGTCGGCCCCTAAGGCGAGGGCGAAAGCCGTAGTCGATGGGAATCAGGTGAATATTCCTGAACCTGCCAGAAGTGACGAATACAAAATGTTGTCAGTCCTTATCGGATTGAACTGGCTTTTTGCGTATTCCAGGAAATAGCTCTGGCGTATAGACCGTACCCGAAACCGACACAGGTGGACTGGTAGAGAATACCAAGGCGCTTGAGAGAACGATGCTGAAGGAACTAGGCAAATTACTCGTGTAACTTCGGGATAAGCGAGACCCACTGCCGGGCAACCGGGGGTGGGTGGCACAGACCAGGGGGTAGCGACTGTTTAGTAAAAACACAGGGCTCTGCGAAGTCGAAAGACGACGTATAGGGCCTGACGCCTGCCCGGTGCCGGAAGGTTAAGAGGAGGTGTGCAAGCACTGAATTGAAGCCCCGGTAAACGGCGGCCGTAACTATAACGGTCCTAAGGTAGCGAAATTCCTTGTCGGGTAAGTTCCGACCTGCACGAATGGCGTAACGACTTCCCCGCTGTCTCCAGCATCGGCTCAGCGAAATTGAATTCCCCGTGAAGATGCGGGGTATCCGCGGTCAGACGGAAAGACCCTATGAACCTTTACTGCAGCTTTACAGTGGCATCAGAGACATTCTGTGTAGGATAGGTGGGAGGCTTTGAAGCGGGGGCGCCAGTTCCCGTGGAGCCATCCTTGAAATACCACCCTGAATTTTTCTGATGTCTAACCGCGGTCAGTTAGCCTGATCCGGGACCCTGTATGGTGGGCAGTTTGACTGGGGCGGTCGCCTCCCAAAGTGTAACGGAGGCGCGCGATGGTGGGCTCAGGCCGGTCGGAAACCGGCTGTTGAGTGCAATGGCATAAGCCCGCCTGACTGCGAGAGTGACAGCTCGAGCAGAGACGAAAGTCGGCCATAGTGATCCGGTGGTCCCGCGTGGAAGGGCCATCGCTCAACGGATAAAAGGTACTCTAGGGATAACAGGCTGATCTCCCCCAAGAGTCCACATCGACGGGGAGGTTTGGCACCTCGATGTCGGCTCATCACATCCTGGGGCTGGAGCAGGTCCCAAGGGTTCGGCTGTTCGCCGATTAAAGTGGTACGTGAGCTGGGTTTAGAACGTCGTGAGACAGTTCGGTCCCTATCTGCCGTGGATGTTGGAGATTTGAGAGGATTTGTCCCTAGTACGAGAGGACCGGGATGAACATACCTCTGGTGCACCGGTTGTCGCGCCAGCGGCACAGCCGGGTAGCTAAGTATGGACGGGATAACCGCTGAAAGCATCTAAGCGGGAAACCCACCTCAAAACTAGATCTCCCTGAGGGCCGTGAAAGACCATCACGTTAATAGGCCAGGTGTGGAAGCGCAGTAATGCGTGCAGCTAACTGGTCCTAATCGCCCAATAGACTCACTCTCTTTACCATCTCCCTTAAAAGAGATGTTACCCATGCACAGAAATCATCTATGCAAACAAACATACGTCACTTACATCTTACCAACCGGTCCCACTGTCCCTTCCCCAGGGGTAGTTGGGATGACCTGGTGGCCATGGCGGGGAGTGATCCACACGATCCCATCCCGAACTCGACCGTGAAACCCCCCAGCGCCTATGATACTGCGGCTTAAGTCGTGGGAAAGTCGGTCGCCGCCAGGTCTTCCAAACTACCTCACCTCCGCGGGGTGGAGCAGCCCGGTAGCTCGTCAGGCTCATAACCTGAAGGCCGCAGGTTCAAATCCTGCCCCCGCAACCAAATCATATAAAT
>NZ_JOMN01000078.1:0-344 GCF_002153485.1 Acetobacter sp. DmW_043
ATTTCTTCCAGTCTTGCCAGTTTCTCTAACCGTATCCAGCTAAAACGACTGTCTAAAATATGATCCTGCTGCCATTCCGGCAGGAGCAGATGCCCGTGCGTGTTCCCGTCCTTCTGATGGATGACGAGTGTGATATGCTCAGGCTCAGCCTTAAATTCACGGCAGATCGTCTGTGCAAACTCAGAAAGCTGTGTGTCTGTCATGAATTGTGCGGGATTAAAGGCGATATGGCGCAGACCATAGGTCAGCCCCTCACGTCTTGCCTCGCGCATGGCGTCACGGAGCAGCCAGTCTGATCCGCAGAGACATCGGATCGCCTCGTTTTTGGGTCCGTGCAGAACATG
>NZ_JOMN01000079.1:0-1466 GCF_002153485.1 Acetobacter sp. DmW_043
GAATATAAAATTAAACATATGAACTATCAAAAATTTAAAGAAATTGAAGATAAGATGGAAAAAAAAGGGGTTAAATTTTCCACAAAAACACAACTTAATAGAATAATAACTGATAAAATATTAATGTATATTATTAATGATGCATCAGTATCTCTTACTATAACAAGAATTTGTTCTATAGGAGCATCAAGCATGTTAATGATTATTAATATACAAGGGTTACTTCAAACAGCTGCCAATGCATCTCATCGTCTTAGATTAAAAGATCCTGGACTTTGGTATCAGCTTTCCACAGATGGTTCTGATATGATATATTTCATATTTGAGGATAGTTTTGAACAATTAAATACTATTGTTGAGAAATAAATCATTAAAATGATAAAAAAAACATTGAAATCATTAAAAGAATTTTTATTGTCAATTTTAATAGGGTTAGTAACTTTGGTTACTACATTTTTTATGTTATATACAGCAGCTTTTTTTGATGGATGGAAGGAATTTTTTCTTCCTTTAATTGTTTTTTTATTAGGTTGTTTAATTTATGTAATTCTAGATTATTATAGAAAAAACGATTAGATTTTTTTACTACATATTTTCTCTTAAAAGATTTTTTTGTTCCTTGTTATAACTATATTATTTATTTTTCAGTCATTACTAATGTCTTATAACTTTCTAAAAACTCTGTCTAGGGTTTTTAGAACGGGTTCAAAACTTCTTTTTTGACTGATGATTATAGTCTCGAAGGAGCTATAGATAAATGATAATAAAAAATTTTCATTTTAGAGAGTATTGTTTTTTTTCTTTCTGCTTTTTGTTTGATTTTAGGCGCACTATTACATGTAAGTGCCTGGTTGGCTGGACCTGAGTGGATGGCTGAATTAGGTGCTCCACCGTCCATAGTTTTATCTACAGCTGCAAGAAGTTATCTGGCAATATTAGTGACCTTAGGTATTATTTTAATTCTTTGTATTCTGTCTTTGTGTTGCGTCTTAATCGCCCGTAATTCAAAAAAAATATTTTAATTCGTATATTACTAACAGTATGGGAAATTATGTGCTTATTACGAGGCTCTATAGTTTTCCCTGTTATCATTACTGGAAAAAAAGATTGGCACACGCTATTTGGTAATTTTTCTATTGCAGGACAATGGTTTGCAACAGAAAGTATGGCCGTTCTTATAATTGGAATTTTAATAAGTATAGGCCTCGTATTACCTGGAAAATGCACATAGGTTGAAAACTCATTTAGTATAAGGTTTCCATGCTATGAGCGAACTTTATAAATTATTGTTTTACGCTTCCATAGAGAATATATTTTTCAATAAAAATTACATTAAGATAATTATTCTTTTATTGAATTTATAATAAGATATTCAGGAGTTTCATATCTTTCAAATACATCGTAACCTGGAGGGTTCGAAAAACCCTCTGGTTTTGAGGTCTGCTCTGTGATTCCATTTCTCGTGC
>NZ_JOMN01000080.1:0-1666 GCF_002153485.1 Acetobacter sp. DmW_043
AAGATTTTCTGGGAAAGATGATTTTAGACTTAATCGGTTAAATGATTATAAATTATTGGAGAAGAAACATGGCGAGATTCTAAATAGCAAAGGAGATACAGACAATTTTTTACGTGAAAGCCATATAACAGTTGAAATTGATTATAATGTTGAAGCGCATATAGATCGAGTTATTGAGCTAATTAATAGAACAAATCAATTAAATTTTATTAAAAAACGCCTACCAGAAAATAAAGAAGATGCGAAAAGAGTAATTTCTGAAGAGTTGTCTCATCCAGATCGTCATGCAGGATTAGTACATGTCCGTGACAAATATGGTGACTATGGTTATGTTGGCTTCTTCTTGCAGGCACGTGGAGCGGGTTATAATAGACTTGATTATTTTTGCTTTTCTTGTCGAACTCTAGGTATGTTCGTGGAGTTATGGTTATATCGTGAATTAGGATGCCCATCTATCGCTATTCATGGTGAAGTCTTAACAGACTTACATGATCAAAATAAAAAAATAGATTGGGTTAAGCGCTGGGTTTCTACTCAGAGTACAGAAAAATTACCTATTGCATCTACTCGGACAATTCTCTTATGTGGCGGATGTGATCTTGATAGCGTTGCCCACTATGTGCATCATAATTACAAGAATACTATTTTACATCTTAATACTGCCCGTGAAAGTTCGGAAATCCGTCGGGACCACTCTTCTCTCGTCCGTAGAACTTTCAATGGGATGACTGATGATGATTTTCTTTTTCTGAAACAACTTGGTTATGAATCTTCAGATTTTCAGATTAATATCTCTCCAGACAATATAGATGTGGCGGTATTTAGTTTTTGGACTGATATGTTTTATAGTTTGTATGAAGTTGTCGGGAGAGGTTACGAAATGCCTATATCTCCTACTAATCTCGGTCATGCGAATATTGAAAATTTTTACGAAACAGAAATTTGGGAGCGTGGTGCCACAGAAATATGTATTCGCAATTTTCGTTTTGCCAAAGCTAATCTAAAGTACAAAGGAACATCAGATGAAGGAACATTTAAAGACAACGTCTGTTCGATTATCAGAAAATTTCCTTCCTCAACCAAAGTATTTTTGTTAGGTGCTTTAGAAAATATTCCTGTGGAATTTTCTTGGGTTAAAGCACAACATCAGCTTTTTAATACATGGCAAAACGATATAGTAAAAAACTACGAAAACGTAGAAATTATACATATAGATAAATTCATCGAAAGTCCAGAAGAAGCTATAACTTCTACACATTTCAAAAGAGGTTTTTATAGAAAGCTTGGTGAATATTTGGCCAACATATTATAAATTCGAATAAAATATGGTGATCACCCCATAAAAAGAATGGAATTTGAATGAGAATTTTCTCAGCGTAATGATGAGGAGATGAATGCTTCGAAAAACCTTTGATTGACTGCTCTTTCGCCTGATTTCAGTTTTTTGAGGTAGCATTCGATCTGCGTTTTGAGCAGATCGGGGGCTGTCACCTGCTGGATTGCTACGCGGCGGCGTAATACCAACAGCTATCTTCTTTGATCTATATGAGCCCATTGTCTGAGGCCGATTGAGCGTATGGTCTCTGGCAAGACTGTGAGGTGGAGGGTTCCTCTGTGATTTCATTTCCCCTTAGTTGATTGGGGATGATGAAAGATGAAGCAGCCG
>NZ_JOMN01000081.1:0-1216 GCF_002153485.1 Acetobacter sp. DmW_043
GTGGCAACACGATACGACCGCTGCGCTCATACCTTCATGTCCGCAATCCACATCGCAGCAAGCTTCATTTTCTATCTTAAAGAATGAGTCCTGAGCCTAGACCATTAACAATTAAAGGGCAAACTGGAGGATGGTATGCCACGTTTGCAGATGGAACGGCGGTAGCTTAACGACCGGCAGGGGCTGTGAGTTTCCGAACACCCAATGATATGGAAACGGTTGAAATAAATACAAATGCAAATAAAATTTTAATTTCAGTCAAGGTGAAGATAAATGTTAAACTTCTACAAAGACATGCTTTCCTGTCTTGATGGTGGGGAGCTTGCAAGTTTGCTCTATACGTACCGAGGCTCCACCATGGAGTATTCTAAGAAGTGGTGTCAGGAGATATTAGATCTTGCATACAGGATGATGCAGTCTGGTCTTATATGGATCGCCTACTTTGACGAGTATGATACGGCTGAAGAAGCGAAAAATATCTTTGAGCAAATGGCAGAACAGTCTCCCAATATAGCTGAAGGAGGAGCAGTATGGTCTACATATCAGTATTATTTTTCCGGTGCTGGACAAGCCTTCTGGGATGAGTGGAAGACATCAGATGATGATGCATTGTACTGGCAAAAATTGAACCATATTTTTGATGAGCATCATGTAGGATTTGATAAATCCTGTTTTGTACCAGTAAAGTTTGAATAAAATTAAATAGTATTTTTTATGTTATGATAATGGCTTTCTCTGGTAAAAATCAGATGGGTTTTCAGTGCTGTTGCACTTCCTGGGCATGTAACGGTTAGCCAGTATTCCGAAGCTATACAGGATGCGATGGGCATCCTGACGGGTAGTTTGGGTAAAGATATTATTCTGGCGGTAACAGACTGAAATTACTCAACAAGACCAGAAAATCTGAAAATGAAGTCCCGCTCATAAGAGAGGGGGATGTTCCCCCACTGCCTTCGCACTATTTTGTGGCGGACACCTCTGTTCTGACCCTAACAGGGGCGCGTGCGATTGAAGCACTACGTCCGGGAGATCTTGTCATCTGCCGTGACGAAACACGGCAGATGAGTGTTGTGAAGCCGGTTGTCAGGCTTATACGTAATCATCATCAGACGATCCTGAGCCTTACGCTGCGGGGCAGTTCACGCGATGAGCTGCTGGCAGATCTCCCCGACAAGACAGAAGAAATCATCGGGGACAGGGGCTATGACAGCAACAG
>NZ_JOMN01000082.1:0-1417 GCF_002153485.1 Acetobacter sp. DmW_043
CCAATCAACTAAGGGGAAATGAAATCACAGAGGAACCCTCAAAACCAGTGGGTTTTTCGAACCCTCTACGTCAAAAAATCCCGCCTATTTCATATCGTCTTTCCTCCAACCAGAACCGGAAAAATGGAATCACAGCGCAGGCCTCAATACCTAAGGCATGTCGTCAGTTAGGGTGGAGTGGCATGAGGCTTGTACTCCCATTTGATCTGTGATGTTAGGGTTTTTTCGAACACTCCATATGCGACATAAAACTTAAGTTACGGGGGTTTTCGAATTTTTTATTTTCTATATTAATTTTCTGCACACTCTATTTTTTATTATTAGGAGAAAAATCATGCGGTTAAGAAATATTTTGATCAATAGATATTGGGTTTTTTTTGTTAACGAATATAAAGCCGCAGATTTTTTCAAATTTAAATATAACGGAGAAATAAGGTGGTATAAGCACCCTAACGAATTTTACTGGTCTTTAGAAGATAATATGCTAAAAATATATGATGTTAATAAAAACCTGAAAGCAGAATTAAGTTTTACATATGATAGTGATGAAAAATGTATAATTGAAGGAGTATATTTAGATGATCCTGAGAATGTGAAATTTCGTTTTGAATCACCAAGTAAAGATTACAAACCAAAAAATTTCTCTCCTACAAGAGATACATATCCTAATATGGAAATCGGTGACCACACATACGGAATTCCTGATATAATAGATGGTCCACATGGTGAGATTGTTATAGGAAAATTTTGTTCTATAGCGGTAGGTGTATCTATTGTTGCTGCAAACCACAATATTAATTACGTTAGTACTTATCCATTTAAAACAATATGGAATCCACAATGGAGAAGCTTAGATGGTATTTCCGATCATACTTCTAAAGGGAAAACTATTATAGGTAATGATGTGTGGATTGGTAAATCTGCTTTTATTATGAATGGCGTTAACATAGGTGATGGTGTAGTAATAGGAGCAGGTTCTATTGTAACTAAAGATGTTCCTCCATATGCTGTCGTCGCTGGAAATCCGGCGAAAATATTAAAATTTAGATTTGAACAACATATTATAGATAAGCTGTTAAAAATTAGTTGGTGGAATTGGGAAGATGAAAAAATTGATGATTTTTTGCACCTTATTATGTCGGAAGATGTAAATACTTTCATTCAAAAAGTAGAAAATTAATTATTCAAATTCGTATAGATTAAAATACAATTTGTTGGAGATTTTAGTTTATAATTTCTGGTTTCTTGGTTTGATTTTCGCTCTGCGATTTGAGCAGAGCGAGGATTTCCTGCTCTGGGGATGCTACGCAGCGGCGTTTATCTGCTCCAGGAGAAGAAAGCGATGCATATGGAGTGTTCGAAAAACCCACTGGTTTTGAGGGTTCCTCTGTGATTTCATTTCCCCTTAGTTGATTGG
>NZ_JOMN01000083.1:0-5090 GCF_002153485.1 Acetobacter sp. DmW_043
CACAGGCTCATCCTCCATCGGTAAGCCTGTGAATCACAATCTCTCGCTCAGTTCAATAAATTAATAGGTCCTGAGCCTAGAGTGTCAGGGTTATCGAACGTCAGCTTACGGCGTTTGTGGACGTTCACTTCGCGCTGCCGGATTGTCAGCAATGACGCAGATCTAGGCGATTTTCGCTTGTAATCGTGGCCAAATCGTTGCTGCACGGCGAAAGGGGGCGTCTACGGTCTATAACCAGAATCATGGTATCAAACATGGCATTGGTGATTTTTAATTTTTTAACTGACTGATAAATATGACTATTATTTCATTATCAACAATCGAGTGGGAATTGTGGTTGCGATCATTTCGCGGTCTTGAATGTCCGGTTTTTCAAGTTTCCATCCTAAGCCGGACAGTCCGTTTGCCCCCATTTCTTCCATTCAAATTAGGTTGACCTAAACAGTCTATAGTCAGATAGGGACAGACCGGAGCCACGGTGTATTAAGGGCTGCATGGTGGTTTTTCCGGGAGATTTCAGATGTGACAACATGCGGGCTATGAAGTTGTCCCGCTGGAGACGCTCTCATTATCATCTCTTGCTAAAAATACGGCAATGCCGTATAAAGATTTATGCATTCAGTTATAGAAACCCCGATCTTTACCAAGAGGGCAGATGCTCTTTTGAGCCGTGAAGAACGGGCAGAACTCATTAGGTTGCTTGCAGAGAACCCACGCCAAGGTGACATTATCCCCGGAACTGGTGGCGTTAGAAAGCTAAGGTTTGCTGGGTCAGGTCGAGGTAAGAGGGGCGGTGTTCGGGTCATCTGGTATGTCGCGAGTGACCGGTTTCCTGTTTATGCCCTGTTGATCTACGGCAAGAATGAACAGGATGATCTTACGCCAGATCAGAAGAAAGCCATGACATCTATGGCCGAACGCATAAAGAGATCAGATCAGGGAGGGACTTAACATGGCAGAGAAAATGAACATTTCCGATGAACTGCTTGCCTCCATGGAGCAGGCTGTAGGTATTGCCGAAGGGGCTGTAAAGCCCGGTCGTGTCTGGACGCCTCCTGAAATCAATGTTGCTGATATTCGGAAGCGGACTGGTCTGAGCCAGGTGCGTTTTGCTGCTCGGTATGGGTTTAGTGCCGCCGCTGTGCGTGACTGGGAACAGAAGCGCCGGATACCAGAAAAGGCCGCCCGCACGTTGCTAATGTTGATTGATCGAGAACCGCAGGCGGTTGAGCGTGTGCTTATTGGTGTATGATACTCTTGCCAGACTCAGCTTCCAAGATACATAGTGCCTGAAATGCGAAAGGGTCGCCCGGCAAGGCGACCCTTTCAAAAACTCACTGTTCCAGCGGTGAGGTGGACTTGATGCAAAAGGTGGTGGAACACCCGTTGCGTCCGAAGCTATATTCTAAGGATAACCGAAGCCGGTTTCAAGCCTTAGATCAGCAGGAGAGAGGAAGCCTCGCCTTTTTTGAAAGGCTTTTGGTTGTGACCTCTTTCGCTTCTACTCTCTGGACACTCACACAATCTCGTCAGATCACAGGTAAAACGCACCTTGTTTTGCAGGCACTTGCCAGCTTTCAGGGACACCGTGGGTTATTCCCTAGCCATGAGAGCATTGCATCTCGTGCTGGATGCAGCACCAGAACCGTTATACGTGCCTTAGAGACCGCTTACCGTTTAGGGATAGTCGAACGCACACGACAACGTCAGAAGGTATCAGGGCGCATCTGTAACGGCGTTAATCGGTATCGTCTGATCATCAAGCCATTGGAGCAGGCACGTGCTGCTGCCGCCCATTACACACAACAGCTTAAAGATGCTCTTGCCCGCAGAAAACGGGCGTTTCTTTCTAAGTGCCAAAATGACAGCGAACTTAATTCTCAAAGTAATTTCTTTAATGCAGAACCGGTTTCAGCTGCCGGAATGTCGCATAATGACCTGATACGATGGTGTGAAAGCATAGGATACCGGGGCAGCACCTAGTCTCACCTCCTCCAACACACCAAAAACTAGCACCGTATGGCTCATGAATAGGAAGCATATGGAAACGCTCGCGGTAAACTAGGTCCTACGTAGCCCGAAACCAACATCACGCCTGCTATTTGCCTACCGGCTTAAGGATATATCTTGGAAATCCTGCACGGTTGCAGTTATGAACAAGTGCAGTTGTGCACAATGGAACAAGGGTAAAAATGCACATGAGAACTTTTGCAATCGCTATGCAGAAAGGAGGTGTCGGTAAATCCTGGCTTACCAGGTCTCTTTCCGTTGCGGCATCTCTGGAAGGCTTGAATGTCCTGGTGATTGATATGGACAGCCAGCAATCAACCGTTGCCTGGTCTGAACGTCGAGAAGCAAACACGCCATTGGTTCAGTTCTCAACAGAGCGCGAACTGCCTGCAATTCTGAAACGTGCAGAGGATGCTGGATGTGATGTTGTATTTATCGACACACCACCAGCCAGAAGCACAGAGACGCCAGCCGCCGTTGATTCCGCCGATATGGTGTTGATACCCTGCACACCAGACATAGAGGCATATGAGCAGATTGCTCGTACGGAACGCCTGGCACGACTGGCAGGGAAGCCAGCTCTTGCCGTTCTGACCATGACGCAGCCTTCTGGAAAGTCTGAACAGGACATAGGGCAAGAGATTTTCGCAAGCCTGAACTTGGATATGGCGTTGCCGTCTATCGCACGATTGAAGGCGCATAGAGACGCGGCCCGTGAAGGTAAAACAGCCACAGAGATGGAACCCAAAGGAAGGGCAGCGCAGGAAATTGCCGCACTCTGGAAGTGCATAAAAGAACGTGCGAACATTGGCACAAGTGCAGTTGTGCACAAGAGCAAGCGTGCAAAGGTGCAAAAATGAGCAAAAAACCAACAGCCAGTTCATTTCTGGACGTGATGAAACGTCAGCAGGAACCGGCAACCAAGGCAGTTAAACCCGTGAAGAATACCAGGGCCGGACTAAAACACATTGGCGGTTATCTGGACGCTGACACCGTGGAAAAGGTCGCAATCCTTCGAGCACGTCTGAACCTGGACAATTCGCAGCTTATCAAAAAGGCGATTGAGGAACTGTTTGAACGTGAGAACGCTGCCCGCAAGTTTGGTGATCGGTAGGTGTCAGCATTGCATACTTTTCCGGACAGATGACCTGGTGGCAGGAAACCGTATTTCTGATATGTCAGTAAAATATAATAAAATAATTTATTGACATACTGTCATGATATATCTTTAAAATTTCCTTACATATAAGGAAACATTTATTATGGCCGGCCAGATTGTCGCATATGTTCGGGTTTCGTCAGCTGATCAGTGTACTGACCGTCAGACGTTTGAAGGTGTGTCAGTAGAGAAAACATTTACAGACAAATGCAGTGGAGGCACCAGAAACCGTCCTGCCCTTAGTGAGATGCTGGGATATGTGAGGGAAGGCGATACGATTGTTTGCCACTCTATCGATAGACTTGCGCGTGATCTTGGTGACCTGATGCACCTGGTGCAGACCCTGACGGGACGCGGTGTCGGCGTTCGGTTCATTAAAGAAGGTCTGACATTCACCGGAGAAAACAACCCCATGCAGGATTTAATGATGCAGATTTTTGGGGCAGTTGCGCAATTCGAGCGAGCACTCATACGGGAGCGTCAGAAAGAAGGTCAGATTGCCGCCCGGTCCAAAGGCAAGGTTCCGGGCCGCAGACCTAAACTGTCACCCGAACAGGTCACAGAGTTGCGTAAGCGCGCTATCTCTCATGAACCCAAAGCTCAGATTGCACGTGACTTCAAAATAAGCCGGGAAACACTTTATTCGTATCTAAAGACTTCCTGAGGCACAGGCCACATAGTCAGTAATCGTCAGCTGATCTTTCGATCCTCCAGATCATTCACATGATAGTCCGGGGTGATTGATTTTCCAGACCTGACCATAAGATCGCTGCGCAAGGATTTCAGTCTTTACCAGAAAGCAATATAGAAAACAGGCAAGATCGGTGTATAAGTGTTTATCTGTATATATGGAGGTAAGTTATGTCCACCACCCGCTGGAATATCGCAGTTTCATCTGAAGTGGATCAGTCTGTTCGTATGTTTCTCGCCGCTAAGGGCGGAGGACGTAAAGGTGATCTATCCCGTTTTATCGAGAATGCTGTAAGATCCTATCTGTTAGAGCAGGCTGCAGAACAGGCTAAAGCGGCAACTGAGGATATGAACGAGGCTGAAATAACCGACCTGGTCAATGAAGCTGTGCAGTGGGCACGTGGACACTGATGCGGGTTGTTCTGGATACCAATATTCTTGTTTCTGCTCTGATATATTCTCGTGGTGCTCCTGATGCGATTTATCGTGCCTGGCGCGCGAACCGGTTCGACCTGGTTACGTCCACAACCCAACTTGAAGAACTCAGGCGGGTCAGTCGCTATCCCAAACTCCGACCAATTCTGCCGCCTCATCGGGTCGGAGCGATGATTAACAACATGCGCAAAGCGTCTGTGGCCGGGCAACTCCCTGCCTTGCCGGCTGACGTGACCATCAGCGATCCGGACGATGCCTTTCTCCTGACAATGGTACTGGCATTCGATGCGGACTATCTTGTAACAGGCGATCATCGTGCAGGTCTTCTGGAGAAGGGGTTCTTCCAGAGAGCACGCATTGTGACGCCAGTAGATTTCTGTTCCATTGCTCTTGGTTGAGTATTTCAGGTCGACGTTCGGTCAGACCTGAAACATACGCTTATCAGCATCAGGATTGTCCGGTTATTCCTGTCTGCCTGGCATGTTATTCGTTATGGATTTTCTTTCCTTCCTGCATGCACTTTTTCTGCATCGAAAGCATGAAGCCCCGCGCGTCGCCAGCGTGTTTTCAGATCAGCCGGAGTGGTGTCACTGTCTCCCTGAAGCTGCCCTGCAATGTCCAGAAATGCCCCGAGCATAGTGGCGCGGTCATCATCGATCAGATCAACCAGTCCCGCCTTGCTGACCAGCCCTCCCAGTTCAATCAGATGACGTGTCCTCTCCCGTCGTGCCTTCGCCTGATCGCGCATGTCGGTACGTGCCTTTCGTGCCTGATAACGATGGATCAGGGCTGCCTG
>NZ_JOMN01000084.1:0-3367 GCF_002153485.1 Acetobacter sp. DmW_043
CTGGTATCAGATGCCGGGCATGTATACGCCGGCGGATCATCTGTTAGTGACTCTATTATTGCCGGGAACTCGCAAGATGGAAATGGTGATACATTCTACATTAATAGTGGGGGTGTAATTACCAGTGCTTACGTTGGCTCGGCAGCAGCCCTGATCGTACAGGCAGGAGGAACATCTATTGCTACAACATTAGAAGCTGGATCTACCTACGATGTTCTGCAGGCTGAATCGGAAATTTGTTTTTTGCCGGGTAGTTTGATTAAAACTCCATCGGGCATAACTCCGGTTCAGGACTTATCCATGAACGATGAAGTTATTGCGTATGTTAATAGTATTGAAGTGATACGGCATATCACGTGGGTTGGCCGATCATATTGTACTGTGCGCCCTCATTTACCAGATGATGAAGCGGGCTACCCTGTGCGTATTCTGAAAAATGCCGTGGCTGAGGGTGTGCCATTTAAAGATATGCTGATTACCTCAGAGCATTGTCTGTTTTTTGATGGCCGGTTTATTCCCGTGCGTATGCTGGTGAACGGCCGCTCAGTATTTTATGATAAGTCGATCACATCCTATGATTATTATCATATTGAAACAGATGAGCACGCTGTCATTATGGCAGATGGAGTGCTGACTGAAAGTTACCTTGATACTGGCAATCGTCAGGCCTTTTACCAGCATGGTAAGCTTGTGGCTTTTACACCATCCCGCAACCTGACATGGGATGATGCAGCAGCCCCTCTCGATGTTTCACAACAGTTTGCTGAAAATATCTTCCGTCACATAGAGGAACGTGCGGACCAGATGAACCTGCCACACCAGAACAAAACAGCAGAACTAACATATGATCCTGACCTGCATCTTCTGACGCAAACGGGTGATGTTATCCGGCAGATACGCCGCCAGAACGGGCGGGCTCTGTTCATGATACCGGCAGGTACAGCATCAGTAACTCTGATGTCCCGTACCAGTCGTCCGTATGATGTAGTAGGACCATTTATTGATGACAGACGTGTTCTTGGTGTTCTTGTCGGCATGGTGACGCTTCTTGAAGGGGCTGCGTCTATAGTCGTGGACACACATCTGACACAGGAGGAGTTGGCAGGATGGCACTGCACTGAAAGCAGCAGGACGATGCGCTGGACTAAAGGAGATGCTGTTCTTCCTCTGGGGCTAAGTAGTGAAATGAGAGTGCTCTCTGTCGAGGTCATAGCAGCAGGACCTTACAGGCAACATAAAGAGCAGCCAGTTAATCTGAAGTTTGCTGGGTAAGTCTGGAAATGTGGAGAGCTGAAAAAATTCTTCGGTTTTTTCAGTTTTTTTCTCCGATCCAGACGTGAAATAAGGGCTGACAATAGTGGACTTGTAACGGTTTTGTGCCGGTTGATTGAGCGTTTAAAGCTTTCAACAGGAAAGGTATTTGATCCCGGCTTTTCTCACAGATGGCGTGTTGATGAAACTTACATTAAGGTAAAAGGTCAGTGGAGTTATTTGTACCGGGCCGTTGACACGGACGATGATACGATTGATTTCTATCTCTCACCCACACGGAACGCCACAGCTGCCAGACGTTTCCCGGGCAAGGCCGTAAACGGTCTGAAGGCCTGGGAAAAGCCAGAGACGATCAATATAGACGAAGCACCGACCTATGGCATAGCGATCAGCGAGCTCAGGACGGATGGCAAATCGCCTGACACGGTGTAGCTCCGCCTGGTCAAATATCTGAACAATGTGATCGAGGCCGATCACGGCAAACTCAGGCAGTTGATCAGGCGGCTCGTAGCTTCAAAACTGCCTATGCGACCATCAAAGGTTTTGAAGTCATGCGGGCACTGAAAAAGGGACAGGCTAAATTCTTCCGGTTCCAGGAAGGTATCATGGGAGAAGTGCGCCTTATTGAAAGATAGTTCGGAATTTATACATCTTAAAAAACCCGAAAATCAGAGCCCCATCAGCTTCTTCCAACTTTGCAACAGAGCCGTCCTGAGCCTAGAGGGTGTTATGCACTTTGCGTAAGTATTGCAGAACAGATGAAAGAATAATTCACGTAAATCATATCTATCTGATATCAGCGAAGAAGAGTGGTCTCTGATTGTTCCTTATCTTCTTCTTATGAAGGGAGACGCTGAGTAACGCCATCATGATCTGCGGGAGCTGTTCAACGGTCTTCGTTATGTAATCCGTTACGGTATTGCGTGGCGGGCGATGCCGAACGATTTTCCTTCGTAGGCTGCGGTTTACCAGCAATCCCGGCGCTGGATGAAAGCGGGATACACACCATAGCCTTCGCAAATTTCATGCTAAAAAATGCAGCCAGACTGCTCACGCAAAGTGCATAACACCCTCTAGACCGGCAATAGAGAACGACAGAAAGCAATCCATATTCAACAGCCGATCAACTCACCTTTCCCTATGCACAATGGCAGCAACAGTGTTCTTGCTGATTCCCAGATCACGGGCGATCCATCGATAACTCCGCTTTTCAGCCACCAGCGCCAGAACCTTCGGAGCCAGACGATCAGACTTCGGCCGCTGTCCTTTCTGTCGGCCGAGAACTTTCCCACGCGACCTGGCAGCAGCCAGACCGGACTTCACCCGCTCGCTGATCAGATCCCGCTCAAACTCCGCGATCCCGGCCATAACTGTCGCCAGCATTCGCCCATGTGGCGTAGCCAGGTCGAACGTCATCCCCGTTATGGCGATCAGGGAAACACGATAGCTCTCCAGTTCCTGAAGCGTGGAGATGAGATCAATAGTCGAGCGTCCCCAGCGGGACAGCTCCGTCACCAGGATGGCGTCAATTTCACGGGCCTGGGCCTGGGCCATGACTTTTCGACGCTCGGTCCGATCCACCCGGACGCCAGAGCCGGTCTCAATGAAGATGCCTGACACTTCATAGCCCGCGCGTTCGGCAAACCGCTTCAGCTCGTCCTTCTGGCGCACGCAGGACTGATCAGCCGTGGAAACCCGGCAATAAATGACCGCGCGTTGTCCCATTTGAACCCTCTAGAAAAAACCACCATGCAGCCCTTGATACACCGTGGCTCCCGATTGTCCTAATTAGACTATAATTAATATAGGACGATTTGCCTCTTCCTGTTTGGTCCACTGTTGTTGCATTACCGTCAGGTCAAATACCTGAACAAGGTGATCGAGGCCGATCATGGCAAACTCAAGCAGCTGATCAGGTCGGTTCGTGGTTTCAAAACCTTCAAGATAGCCTATACGACATCAAAGGTTTTGAAGTATTCCGCTCTGATCTGAACTAGGCTCAGGACCTATTAATTTATTGAACTGAGCGAAAGATTGTGATTCACAGGCTTACCGATGGAGGATGAGCCTGTGAGTGACGTATTTTTACTGTCTG
>NZ_JOMN01000085.1:0-1116 GCF_002153485.1 Acetobacter sp. DmW_043
TTACCAACAGTGGCAGTCGTAACACTCTCACCAAGGGCAGGAACTTTAATTTCAACTGGCATAAATTTTGCCTTTCTTATTCATTCACAAAAAAAATCGGCAGGGCTGAACCCTGCCGATCACAGACGATCAGACGTCAATAAGAAGGCGGCGCGGATCTTCAACATTTTGTTTGATACGCACCAGGAAGCTGACTGCCTCTTTACCATCAACAATACGATGGTCGTAAGACAGAGCTGTATACATCATCGGACGAATCACAACCTGACCATTCACAGCAACCGGACGCTCCTGGATTGCGTGCATACCCAGAATACCTGACTGCGGCGAGTTAAGAATAGGTGTTGAAAGCAGTGAACCGTAAATACCACCATTGGTGATAGAGAAAGTACCACCTGACAGATCATCGATCTTCAGCGTCCCTTCACGGGCTGCTTTGCCATAACCTGCAATGGTTTTTTCAATCTGAGCAAAGCTCATTTTATCCGCATCGCGAATAACCGGGACGACAAGACCGTTAGGCCCGCCAACAGCAATACCCAGGTTCACGAAATCACGGTAAATGACGTCTTCACCATCAATTTCTGCGTTAATAGCAGGGAACTCTTTCAGGGCCGCAATCACGGCACGAGAGAAAATGGACATAAAGCCCAGCTTTACGCCATGCTTTTTAACAAAAAAGTCCTGATATTCCTTACGCAGTTCCATAGCCGCTGACAGGTCAACCTCATTAAAGGTTGTCAGCATAGCTGCTGTATTCTGCGCATCTTTAAGGCGACGTGCAATGGTGCGACGCAGGCGCGTCATTTTTACACGTTCTTCACGCGGGTCATCTTTACGTGGGGGACGAGGTGCTGCCTGCTGCTGGTTAACAGGTGGCTGAGACAGGAACCCAAGCACGTCACCTTTTGTAATACGACCACCAAGACCTGAACCCTGACCAACCTGATTTGCGCTCAGATTATTTTCGGTCATAAGTTTCTGGGCTGCCGGCAGTGCAAATGGCGCCCCTGCTGCTACTGGCTGCGGTGCTTTTTCAGCAGCGACCGGAGCTGCCGCCTTTGCCGGAGCTGGCGCAGAGGCCGCTTTAGCAGGAGCAGCACCACCGGCTTTACC
>NZ_JOMN01000086.1:0-518 GCF_002153485.1 Acetobacter sp. DmW_043
CGCTCAGCATCCTCTCCCCGCTCTTCGCGGCGCATCCCGGCCGGACCGATTTTGTTCTGCGGCTCAAGATCAATCCCCTGCTCTGCAAAGGACCGATGGTCAATCCGCACATCCAGATCCAGCTCCGCCAGCCGTTCATTGACAAGCGAGGCCCATCGCTCCCGCCATGTCAGCAGGAGTTCTTTGTCATTCCAGGAGCGCTCTTTTGCACCAAACCCGTTCTCATCCAATGACCGCGTGGACAGCATCACATGCGCATGGGGCTTTGCCAGCCCGTCCTCACCAATATCCCAATGCACATTGAGATCGGCCACCATGCCACGGTCCACGAACTGCTCCCGCACAAAATCCTGTGCCAGCGCGATCCCCTGTGCCTGAGTCATCTCGCGCGGGAGTGAAAACTCCACCTCGCGGGCAAGCTGGGCATCCTTACGCTTTTCAATTGCTTCGACTTCGTTCCACAGAACAGACCGGTCGAGAAACCGTTCCGGTGCGCCATCGGGCAGCAGGATCTCTGA
>NZ_JOMN01000087.1:0-4146 GCF_002153485.1 Acetobacter sp. DmW_043
CGGTAAGCCTGTGAATCACAATCTCTCGCTCAGTTCAATAAATTAACAGGTCCTGAGCCTAAAATATCAGCTACTCTGAGCAAATAGATCTATCAACCGCAGATTATTGTTACCTGGCGAAACAGTGCAACCGTTCCTCCTGTCTGAATATCACGGCCTATGGCGCGGTCACTACTCCTCAGATTTAACCTGACTGTTCCCATACGCGACAACCCAAGCGTGAGAACGCGAAAAATTACCACGCAACCCGTCTGCGATTGCTACGGCAAAAACCTTCAAAAACATCATCGGACGATCATAATGGCGGGTAGAAGCCAGAAATTTGATAATCAGCAAAGGTAGGATTAAGGGAAAATAGGGCCCTGCTAATTGACGAAAAAACGGAAGATCATTTCGTACAATATAGTAGACCTTCCACAAAGGATTATAAACTCTCACTCCGGAAGAAGGCGTTGCACAGTCATGTACAAACCGAACAAGAGGAGCGAATAGCAAGCTGTAGTTTGCTTGCGTCAATGACAGTGTATACAGGGAATCATCACGGTAAATAAACAGATCAGACCGTGGTAGCCCCAGTGCTTTCACTACCGGGCAACGTACGAATAGTCCGACAAACGAAGAAAACGCAACTGGTATGGGTTGTGTGCCACTATAGGCGATATCTCCCAAACCAAGTGCACCTGAACGGCGGAAAAAAGCTGAAAGCCAGGTCCGGGGTGAGCGAAAAATATTCTGTCCAGGTCGGTTCATTGAGCAAATTCGACCGTCTGGAAAATACACCGCCGCCGCCACTCCACCAACATCATCACCTGGAGTTAATGCCGCAAACCGGACCAAAGCATCTGGCATAGGGTAGGCATCGTCATCAAAACAGACAAGCCACTCTGCCTCTTCGTTTTTTAACGCATGAGCAAACCCACACTTAAACCCGCCTGCGCCGCCTTTGTTAACTGCTTCATGCACAATATCAAGACGTACGTCATCTAAGCTATCCAGATAAGCTTTTGTGCCATCGGTAGACGCATTATTGACCACAACAACCCTGAAAAAAGACTGAGCAAGCGTATTACGCACTGTCTGCTGCAGTTTTTCGAGGCGGTTATAAGTAACAATAACTGCTGTAACACGGGGGAGAGTGTGGGTTGAGGACATTATGCAAGTGGGTCGATACAAAAGGTGGGAGCCTGATTACCGGCATCCTGCGCCGTCAGGAACTGCTCGGCTGCATCCAGTGCCTCTGCAATGGTAATATGCATATCCAGATAACGGTATGTACCTAAACGACCTACAAACGTGACTCCTTGCTCGGCTTTTGCCAGCTCAACATACCGTTGCAAACGAGCTTTATCGTGCACGAGGCGTATAGGGTAATAGGGCGTATCATTTTCACCGCACAGACGGCTATGTTCGCGGAACAGAACCGTCTGGTCATGCTCTTCCCATGGCGTAAAGTGCTTATGCTCAGCAACACGCGTCCATGGCACATCTTCGTCACAATAATTAATAACAGGATTGCCCTGATAGTCGCCTTCGGCGCGCACTGTTTCAAAGTCTAGTGTGCGGTAGCTCAGGCGACCTTCAGTATGATTGAACCATGCATCGATCGGGCCGCTGTAAAAGACGTGAGCATATTCCTGCGCCTGATCACGGCTGAAGCTGGTGGAGAGGTGTACGCGAATATTGGTGTGTTCCAGAATACGCTCAACGATATAGGTATAACCATGTTCAGGAATACCCTGATACTTACTACCATAGTAATTATCGTTATAATTAAAGCGTACAGGAAGGCGCTTGAGGATACTGGCCGGCAGTTCGGATGGCTCAAGGCCCCATTGTTTGCGGGTGTAGCCACGGAAAAACGTTTCATACATCTTCCGGCCAACAAAACGCAGCGCCTGATCTTCGAACGTACGCGGTTCAGTAATACTCTGGTCGCCCTGTTCTGCAATAAAGGCCCGGGCCTCCGCTGGCGAGAACTGTTTGTTAAAAAGCTGGTTGATTGTCATAAGATTGATCGGCAGGGAAAAAACTTCCCCACGCGCATGCGCTTTAACCCGATTAATAAAGGGCATAAAACGGTCAAATCGCTGCACATACTCCCATACACGCTCATTACTAGTATGAAAAATATGCGGACCATAAACGTGCAGCATAATGCCGCTCTGAGCATCACGTGCTGTGTAGCAGTTACCTGCAACATGCTCGCGGCTATCGAACACATCAACGGAATACCCCCGCTCGGCCAGTTCCCGTGCGATGACGCTCCCTGAAAAACCCGCTCCAACAATCGCTATTTTTTTCATTGTACCTAACTCTTTATTTGATCACTTGTGACAAGGCACGCCTATTCAGGAGCGTGTTTTGAGCAGTTGTTGAAAGTCCTGGCTGGGCAGGTAAGCCTCAAACACTTCCATTGCGGGGCCATCAGCAACAATCCGTCCTCCATCAAGCCAGATCAGCCGGTTGGTCCACTCCGCCAGAATGGAGGGGGAATGGCTGGCAAGCACCAGAATGTCAGCATGCTGCACCATTCCCTCTACCCGCTTTTTAGCTTTGGACATAAAAGCCGCATCCCCGGCTAAAATCCATTCATCCATCAGCAAAATTTCAGGGGAGAAAGCCGTGGCCATACCAAAAGCCAGACGTACTATCATACCGGATGAGTAATTCCGCACCGGGATGTCCAAAAACTCATTTAACTCTGTAAACCCGACCACATCTTCTTCGAACATCTGACTTTCAGATTTGGAGAGTCCTAGATAATAGCTCCGCAGGCGTATGTTTTCATAGCCTGTCAGTTCCATATTCATGCCCTGCTGCGGGTCAAGAAGAGAAATAAGCTTTCCTTCCATCGACAGCGTTCCTGCTGTTGGCTGATAAATGCCAGACAAGGTGCGCAAAAGCGTTGTTTTGCCCGAGCCATTGCTTCCAACCAGCCCCAGCCTGTCCCCTGTTTTGAGTGAGAACGACACATCCCGGAGCGCTTGTACAACCGGACGGCTCTTTTTATCGACACCAAAACGGGAAGAAACCTGGCCTAACAGGGCTTTCTTCAACGATCTGTTTTCAGTGTGATATAAAGGAAAATCAATAGAGGTATCGGAAGCTTTTAAATATGCCATTCCACTTATACCCAAAATGAAATGCGTCCGCGGAAGCGGGCAAAGCTGACCAAAGACACAAGCACCAGTACCCCAGAAATAACCAGAGCCTTCATCACAAACAATGCGCTAAGTGGCTCATTTAAAAGAGGGTTACGCACCACATCGAGAATATAGACAAACGGATTATACAAAACAACGCTTTCTGTACCCGGGTGCCCTCTCAGGGTCGTGGCCTGCCACATGATAGGTGTCATGAAAAAGGCGACCTGCATGATGGCCGCAACAATTTGAGGAATATCTCTGAAGCGGGCACAAATAGTGCCCAGTAAAAATGAGATCGCAACGCCGTCAATTAACCAAAGCAGAAAACCAGGAATGGCGGCCAGACTATAAAAAGTAAGAG
This sequence comes from Acetobacter sp. DmW_043, assembly GCF_002153485.1. Lineage (NCBI taxonomy): Bacteria > Pseudomonadati > Pseudomonadota > Alphaproteobacteria > Acetobacterales > Acetobacteraceae > Acetobacter > Acetobacter sp. DmW_043. The sequence continues at coordinate 3,508 of NZ_JOMN01000087.1, forward strand.
GTTTACCCATCAACACAAACACAGCCACAATAACAACCACATTATGCAGCAGAATGATGGTGTTCCTTATGACACTCCTGACGACATGTACTATAAAAGGCATGCGCGTCCCTTTAATCAGGGTGTCGTATGCACTGAAGCAGGTGCATCCATCGCTCGTGAGCGAGCTAAGATAACCCCACAGAACAAGAGAAACTGCCAGAAACGGTATATATGTGTGAATGTCTGTGTTGAACAGGTCAGCATACAGGAAAGCCATTGCACCAATCTGAATGGCTGTTGAGAGCGTGAGCCAGAATGGCCCAATAAGCGAACCTCTGTAGCGCAGTTTGATGTCTGAGCAGGCAAGTGTCCAGACTAACCTGTATAGCTTAGCACCCTCCTGAAGGTCGCTCCACACCAAACCAAATCGCTGCATCCATCCTTTGTCAGCCGTTAACGTAGACTGGCGTTTTGCAGAAGGTCTACGGTGCGCTTCAGGCTGCGCAAGTTCACTCATGATGACAGAAACCTCCGGAAGACAGTACTATTTTCCATGCACTCTACCTAACAGAAAGCAACCCAGATGCAAGAGAAGTCTAGGGCCTGTTAGAACTTAATCCAGTCTGCTGTTGCTGCGATATGGATGACGGCAAGGAA
>NZ_JOMN01000088.1:0-1771 GCF_002153485.1 Acetobacter sp. DmW_043
AGGCCTAGGACACCGCCCTTTCACGGCGGCAACACGGGTTCGAATCCCGTACGGGACGCCATTCCCGTCCAAAACTGGGAACTTTTGGGTTCAGTTTCGGACGGTCCGAGACGAGCTGGTTCATCAGCCTGTCTTTCCTTCCAAAAATACGAATTTCTCTGTCATCGACTTCTATGCGATCGACGATCGCTCGCAGATATTCCTTGCGCATGGCAACCGGACCATCCGTCAGCTTTGCCCGCAGGTCACGAGAAAAACGTTCGATCATTTCATCGGTAATCACCGGCACGACCATCCCCGGAGCTTCCGCCATTGCGCAGAGACGACCGGTCTCATCCCGCTGAGCCTTCAGGGCATCAAGTCGTTCCCTGAGCGTGGGATCGGTGGCATCGACAACGCCATTTTCGATAGCCGCATACAGCCTTTGCAACTTCTGTTCGGCTTCACGGGACGCGTTACGCAGACTCTCCTGGCGGGCGGCATTACGGTTCTGACTGGCAGCATAGTGTGTCAGGAGCGCCTCCAGAATTAGACCAAGCCTATCCTTCGTGAGCAGACGGGTGGCGAGATGTTCCATGACCAGCGTGTCGAGCAGATCCATACGGATGCTCCGCCCCTTACAGGCTGTCTTACCCTGCCGCGCCTGCGTTGCACAGGTATAATACCGGTAACGGCCGTACTTCCCTGTCCGCAACGTCATCCCGCCCCCGCAGGTGGCGCAGACTGCCAGCCCCGTCAGCAGGCATGGACCATTGACGATCCGGGGTGCGGTCACACGCGGGGCGTTCTGTTTCAGACGCTGCTGCACTTCCGCAAACTCACTACGGGGAATAATGACAGGAGCATCCATGGTGATCACCTCATTCGACGCTTTCTTACGACCTGTTTTCGCTTCGACCACATTGAACGCATGCGTGCCCGCATAGGTCTCGCGCGTAAGCACGTCATGAATGAATTTGCAGGAAAACCGTGAGCCGGTCTGGGTACGGTATCCCTTTGCATTGAGGAGGCTGACAATCGCCTTGATACCGAGCCCGCCGGACTGTCCATCTCCGTGACGGTAGAGTTCGAAAATGAGCCTGACCGTTTCAGACTGAATGGGGTCGATCTCCAGCTTCTTCTTTATTTTCTGCCCGCGACGCTCCGCCTCCACGGTACGATAGCCGAAAGGCGGACGGGAGCCGTTCCAGAACCCCTGACGGGCGTTCTCGTTCATGGCCCGCAGCGTATGTTTGGCATTCTCACGGGACTGATATTCGTCGAAAAGCGCCATGATCTGGCGCATCATCACGGCAGACGGATCATCTCCCAGTTCCTGTGTGATCGAGATCAGCCGAATTTCCTGCTTTGCAAGACGTCTGACGTTAAACTCAAGCTCGAAATGGTCACGGAAAAAGCGGCTGAAGGAATGCACAACGACAACATCGAACCGCCCTGGTTTCTCCGATGCTGCCTCCATCAACTTTTGAAATTCCGGTCGGCGGTCATCTGTCGCCGAAGCACCTGGCTCGATAAAAATTTCGACGACCTCCCAGCCTTTCGCGGCACAATACGCTTCAGCCTGGCGCTGCTGATCAGGAATTGACAGGTCGTGCTCGGCCTGCCGCCCTGTTGACACCCGCAGATAAAGAGCTGCGCGCAGGGACGGCTGTGGCTGGAGGGGGCTCGAAGCAACGGGCAAGGATGTCATCGCAAAACCTCATCAGAAGATCGATTTCCGCTTTGTCGACCGGGATTTCTGGCGGCAGATCGTCCTGAACCTGCCAGTTGT
>NZ_JOMN01000089.1:0-341 GCF_002153485.1 Acetobacter sp. DmW_043
CTGTCTGTGGTGGTCGGCTATGCCGGGACAGGGAAGAGCACCATGCTGGGTGTGGCCCGCGCAGCATGGGAAGAGGCCGGATACCGGGTGCGTGGTGCTGCGTTATCAGGCATTGCGGCGGAAGGGCTGCAGGGCGGGGCCGGGATTGAGAGCCGTACGCTCGCATCGTTAGAGCTGGCCTGGTCCAGAGGACGGGACTGCCTGGAGCGTGGTGATGTGCTGGTGGTGGATGAGGCCGGCATGGTGGGTTCACGTCAGATGGAGCGGGTGCTCTCAGCGGCGCATGAGGCTGGTGCCAAAGTTGTTCTGGTGGGTGATCCCGAACAGTTGCAGGCGATTGA
>NZ_JOMN01000090.1:0-730 GCF_002153485.1 Acetobacter sp. DmW_043
CACAGAACAGACCGGTCGAGAAACCGTTCCGGTGCGCCATCGGGCAGCAGGATCTCTGAATGCACCACACCACTCTTGTTCGAAAAATCATGGGCACGCTCCAGTCGCGCATCATGCAGACGCGAAGCCGCACGATAGGCGGCTGCTGCCACGGCACTCCTGCCGGTGGCACGACTGATGAGTTTTGCATGCAGGTGATAGATCGCCATGACCCCAGTCATAGCACACACAATAAGCGCACGTCACGCAGTGACGTATAAGCGCGCACTTAAATATTACTATGCTACAGAAATTGATTGATCAGGATAAGTGACGCGGTTCTCGTCTGTATGATAGAGTGCAGAAATATATGACAAAAAACAGGGGACCTGAAATGCGTAAACCACGGGATATTGATGCTGAACTGAAAGCGCTTCAGGAAAAGGCGAAGCAGCTTAAATTACAAAAAACACTTCAGCTCGGCGAACTGGTCGGGGCAACGGGAGCTGACAGCCTGTCCATCGAAGCACTGGCCGGGGTACTGCTTGCAGCTGTTGAACAGGCAGATGGTAAACCTGAAGCCGTCGCGAGGTGGACTGAACGGGGGACAGCATTCTTTCTCGCAGGTACAAAAAAGAACATCCGGAAGGGATCCGGAAACGATCAGAACGGAATTACAGACGCTTGAGAGACGGATCAGGAAACAGGCAGCCCTGATCCATCGTTATCAGGCACGAAAGGCACGTACCGA
>NZ_JOMN01000091.1:0-730 GCF_002153485.1 Acetobacter sp. DmW_043
CACAGAACAGACCGGTCGAGAAACCGTTCCGGTGCGCCATCGGGCAGCAGGATCTCTGAATGGACCACACCACTCTTGTTCGAAAAATCATGGGCACGATCCAGTCGTGCGTCATGCAGACGAGACGCCGCACGATAGGCTGCTGCTGCCACGACACTCCTGCCGGTAGCACGACTGATGAGTTTTGCATGCAGGTGATAGATCGCCATGACCTCAGTCATAGCACACATAATAAGCGCACGTCACGCAGTGACGTATAAGCGCGCACTTAAATATTAATACGCCATAAAAATTGATTTCGCAGGATAAGTGACGCGGTTCTCGTCTGTATGATAGAGTGCAGGAATATATGACAAAAAACAGGGGACCTGAAATGCGCAAGCCACGGGACATTGATGCTGAACTGAAAGCACTTCAGGAAAAGGCGAAGCAGCTTAAAGTACAAAGAACACTTCAGCTCGGCGAACTGGTTGAGGCGACGGGAGCTGACAGCCTGTCCATCGAAGCACTGGCCGGAGTACTGCTTGCAGCTGTTGAACAGGCAGATGGTAAACCTGAAGCTGTCGCGAGGTGGACTGAACGAGGGACCGCATTCTTTCTCGCAGGTGCAAAAAAGAACGTCCGGAAGGGATCGGAAAACGATCAGAACGGAATTACAGACGCTTGAAAGACGGATCAGGAAACAGGCAGCCCTGATCCATCGTTATCAGGCACGAAAGGCACGTACCGA
>NZ_JOMN01000007.1:0-129171 GCF_002153485.1 Acetobacter sp. DmW_043
ATCCTGCGGGTATGTCACGCGGTCCAGAACAGGAAAACGGCCGTGCGTCGGCACAGTGGTGGAGTTTGAGTTTTTTTCCTGAAACGGCGAGGTCATGTGATGTTTCCCATTCTTATTGAGTGTTTTTTCACTTTTAGTGCAGTATCAGCGCACCTGGGGTATCATGGTTTGCAGGCTCTGGTTTTAATGTTTCTGTGATTAAGGCAAGGGTATGTTACAAACTTATTGACGTCTGTTGCTTATTTGTCACTTTTTTGGAAAAAGCTTTAGACTCTTGAGAGCGGATATCTTATAGGCTGGGCAATTATGGTTTCGCTGTGTGGATTCCTGTAATAAATCTGACAAACTTGCTACAGGGCACAGAAACCAGGTGTCAGGTTAGTTTCATTCTTTTTTTTCTGGAATGACTGGCAGTCTCATCCAGTTTCATGATTGCAGGCGTAAAAAAACGCCGGAGCGGGGGTTTATGGCCGTACCGATAATGCAGGCCGTCAGGGTCGGGAAGTATGTTGTCACGCAGCATCTCAAAAAGCGCAAGCGCTATCCGCTGGTGCTGATGCTGGAGCCGCTTTTTCGCTGTAATCTGGCGTGTGCGGGATGTGGTAAAATAGATTACCCGGCGGCTATCCTTAACCAGCGTATGACTGTTCAGGAATGTCTTGATGCAGATGCCGAGGCTGGCGCCCCGGTTATTGCCGTGGCAGGTGGCGAGCCATTACTGCACAAAGAAATGCCCGAGATTATCCGTGGCCTGATTGCGCGTAAAAAATACGTTTATCTGTGCACAAATGCGTTATTGCTTGAGAAGAAGATGGATGAGTATGAACCATCACCTTTCTTCTCATGGGACGTGCATCTTGATGGTGATAAGACAATGCATGACGCATCTGTCTGCCAGGATGGTGTGTACGAACGTGCAGTCGCAGCAATTAAGAAGGCGAAAGCACGCGGGTTCCGCGTCTCTATTAACTGTACTGTGTTCGATGGTGTCGTACCTGAGCGTCTTGCCGCATTTTTTGATGAAGTGATGGCGATGGGTGTGGACGGTATTATGACTGCTCCGGGCTATGCGTATGAACGCGCACCTGATCAGGAGCACTTCCTTAACCGTCAGAAAACCAAGCAGCTGTTCCGTGACGTTTTCCGTCTTGGAAAGAAGAAAAAGTGGCGTTTCACACAGTCACCACTCTTCCTGAACTTCCTGGCTGGCAACGAGCAGTATCACTGCACGCCATGGGGTAAGCCGCTGCGTAATGTCTTTGGCTGGCAGCGTCCGTGCTACCTGCTGGGTGAAGGTTATGCAAAATCGTTCCGTGAGCTGGTTGAAGATACCAACTGGGATGATTATGGCACAGGTAACTATGAGAAATGCGCAGATTGCATGGTGCACTCAGGTTACGAATCAACAGCTGTGATCGATGCCGTTCAGCGTCCGTGGCATATTGCCAAAGTAGCTTTGTTCGGGCCTGAGACTGAAAAGCCAATGGTGCCGGAGATCTCCCTGGCGAACCAGCGCCCGGCTCAGTACAACTACTCTGAACAGGTTGAAGAGCAGATGGCTGAAATTGAGGCCCGCAAGCCTGCCCGCGCACCACGTGTGAAGGTTGTGCGTAAAAAGGCTGAAGATGCAGCAATGCCACTGGAGGCAGAGGTTGCCGGGGCTGACTGAGTGTTGCCTGAGTAACTACGCCTGAAGAAAGGACAGCTCAGAGTATGGGCTGTCCTTTTTTTTACAGCTTATGTGGTGTTTATTTTTTAAACTAAGCAGGCTGCCCTGATATGCAGCTATGCACGCGTCTCTGACTATTGTGTTTTTATAAATGTTATTTTCTGCCTGTGGTGGTGATTTTCTCCAATGACGGTTTCTGTCCTTATTATCTTCCTTCTCGTTTTTCTTAATGCAGTCTTTGCTATGGGTGAGCTGGCTCTTATTTCAGTCAGAATGCCCAGGCTTGCCATATTGCGTGAACGCGGTGTGCGTGGTGCTGCACGGGCTATGAAGCTGGCAGAAAATCCTCAGATTTTCCTTCCTACTGTGCAGATCGGTATGACGCTGGTCTCTATTCTCGAAGGTACTTTTGGTGGTGTGCGTATCGAGGCATATCTTACGCCGATGTTGCAGCAGGTGACGGTTCTCCGCCCCATTGCGGCTCAGCTGTCAATGGTGCTCGTGGTGATGATTATCACCTGTCTAATGCTGGTGCTGGGTGAGCTGGTGCCTAAGCAGCTGGCTCTGCGTGAGCCTGAGGTGATGGCGGCCCGCCTGGCTTTTCCTCTTGAGCTTCTGGCTAATATGACGCGGCCGGTTGTTGCGGTTCTGCGTCAGTCTTCAAACCTGGTACTCAAAATGATGGGCGCCGGAGATGCTGTTACTCAGACTATGACTGAGGAGGAGCTTAAAGCCTATATTGCAGAAGGAGCCCGGACGGGAGTTCTTGAACATCAGGAACGGACGATGATTGAGCGTCTGCTCAGACTTGCCGACCGGCCAGTCAGAGCGATTATGACGCCGCGTAACGAGCTGTACTGGATTGACCGTCATTCCGGGCGTGATGCGCTTATTAAAGTCCTGCGTCAGACAACCTATGCCCGTATTGTTGTATGTGAGGGCGGGGTTGATAACCCCGTGGGGGTTGTGCTGGCTAAAGATATGCTGGACCGCACACTTGACGGCATGCCGGTGTCGATTGAGGCCGGGCTGCGACCAATGGTTGTTGTGCCTGACAGTATATCAGCTTTCGATATGCTTGAGCGTATGCGCGCCATCCCACTGGGTATAGCTTTCGTTTTTGATGAGTATGGTTCGTTTGAAGGGGTGGTGACAGCCTCTGACCTGTTTGATGCGATTGTAGGTGAGAAAAACCACGAGACACAGCCTGCTGTGCATAACCCTCAGGCAGACAGCCAGAATGCTGTTCTGATGCTTGACGGCACAGAGTCAGCAGATGAGGTGAAAGATCGTCTTGGCCTGCGCCATCTGCCTGATGAGGGCAGTTATCATACCCTGGGTGGTATTCTTCTGGCGTTGCTGCGTCGTGTGCCCGCTGCCGGCGATAAGGTTATTTATTCGGGCTGGTTATTTGAGGTGCTTGAGATGGAGGGGCGCCGCGTGGCCCGGGTCAGAGTCAGCCGTCAGAGCCTGGCAGAAAACTGATCTGACAGTGCTGGCGCGAGGTCTGCGCCAGCACAGGAACGCTCTAGTGTAGTGTGATTTTTCTGTTTGCCAGAGCTGTTTCTTCAGCGAAGTCGGGCCATTGATTATGTGCCAGAGCCTGTAACGATGGCTTTGGCAGGTTCATTTTGCTGGCATAAATCCATAAATAAGATAACGCCCTGTGCACATATTCCCGCGTTTCAGCGTTGGGCAGCAGCTCCATATATAAGAAGGGATCTTCAGAGCTGACGGCACTGTCTCTTTCCCATTTTGCCAGTGCTGCCGGGCCGGTATTGTAGCTGGCCAGAAGGCGGATCATATCGCCCCCCTGCAGACCTGGCTGCTGAGTGGTATGCTGGGTCAGGTCAGCCAAGTAATGCACATACCGCTGTCCGATTTCAAGGTTCAGGCTTGGGTCATGCAGGGTGTCGACGGCCTGCTCAAACCGGTGGGTGATATTCGCTGGTGAAGGGCTTATGATAAAATCGGCAGTTAAAGGCATAATCTGCATAAGCCCGTGCGCCCCTGAGCCTGAGACAGCTTTGGCGTCGAAGTTGGATTCAAGTCGTGTCAGCGCATAAACCAGTGCAGGGTCCATGGTGAAACCATTTCTGGGTTTCAGCACAGGCAGAGGCGTATTGTCGTTTCGCTGTGTATGCGCTTCCCGGTTATTGATAGCTTCGGCCATTTCGGTTGCCAGATTGTGCAAACCGGCGGCTTCGGCCACAAGCTGAAAAGAGCGGGCCAGGGTAACGTCACGAAAATCAGCCCATGCCCGACGAATTGTCCGCTCAGCTCTTTCCTGCTCTCCCGTTTGCAGAAGTGCAAAAACGCGACGACCTATTTCAGTCCCGCCAACGGCTTCCAGGTCAATCTCTGTCAGCACCGGTGTGGAAGGAGCAGAATCTTTAAGTGCTCGTGTAAGTTCGGCTTTATGTACATAATTTTTGTCATGCCCGCCACCTGAGGCATGGAGCTGCTGTGACGCCAGCAGGCCATAGAAGGTGTCGGTGAAGCCTTCTGCATGCTGAAGCCATAAATGGTATTTATGGGTTTGTCCCAGCTTTTTATAGGCCCGTGAGGCCCAGAAAGCACAGGCTGCACGCATGGCTGGTGTTGCGTTTTCTGCATATGTCGCTTTGGTGAAAAAAGGCACGGCCTGAGCGTGCAGGTCTTTTTTCCACAAAGCGAGGCCTGCAATAAAGCCAGCCAGGGCATTTTTATTGTGTGTCTGCTCAAACCCTGAGCGTGCTATTTCGAGCGCGACGTCGGTATTACCCATTGCCAGCATTGCCTGTGCGGCTTCAGCTTTGAGCTGTGCGGCATAGGCGGGGGTCATACCCGGGGTTTTTTCAATCAGCCTGAGCGCGCTGCGTACCCCTTTGATGCCCCATCCGGCTCGTTCGCGCAGTGTACGGTCAAGCAGATGGTTGCGTGTAAAATCATAAGCGACATGACTGGCCGGAATACCGGCATAGCTCAGAACTTTCCCTGACGGGGGAAGCGGGGCAGGGCTTTTTTGCTGCGTAATGGCAGCCAGCCTGTCCCATATCGCTGAGGCATCAGCGTGTGTGCTGTATTGTTTTAGCCAGAGTCGAAGCTCTGCCACGCTGGGGTGGTAAGCCGGGTTAAGGTAACGGTCCGCCTCAATGTCTGCCAGAAGGAGGGTATCTGTCAGATGTGTGCTGCTGCTGATTGCCTCGCTAAAGGCGCCCTGTCGCTGCAGGCGAAAAATAGAGCGGATCTGAAGGCTTGCTTCAGAGGAAAGAGGTTTAGGAAGCGGGAGATCATCGCTACCATTGAAAGCCTGCCTGGGCATGACCATCGCCAGCTCATTGCTGTGCGCGTCCTGTCCTGGTTCAGGCGGTGCGGCATGAGCCTTCGTTGTTGTAACGCTGGCCCCTGCCCATAAAGCTGCTCCAGCCAGAATGGCTGTCGCTGCGATATGATTAGAGATTTGTCCTATCGCTCGCATGGCTGGCGGGATCTAGGGGTTTCTGCGTGAAAAAGCAACCTTGCAGTGCCGGGAAGTGCCTTCGCTGAGTTATAAACAGGGTGTGTTACACGCTTCGCTAATTTTATAAAATGACGATAATTTTCTTTTTAACTGTATGAAAAAATGAAATTTTTATATTAAATAAATAGTAATGAATGCGTGTTGTATGACATGAATTTCCCGGTGTTTTTAGTTTTTTTGCTGTAGCGTTTGTGCAACAAGAAGCAGAGTTGCCCATATGTCTTTGCGTGCAGCCGCGCTGGCGCGAAGCTGAAGGGGGTGGCGTATGCTCATCATGGGGAGTGGCTCAGGGTACTCTTCAAGGGTGAGGTCGTGCCATGTATGTGCGGCAGGGAGCTTAGCTGACCCTGTCAGCACCCGGGAGGGCATACTGCCGCATAACAACAGCCTCTGAGGCGCAAAGAGCCTGATGGTCTGTTCGAGGAAGGGGCGGCAGGTCTGAATCTCGATCTCTGAGGGAGGGCGTCCGCCTGGTGGTCTCCACGGCAGAGCAGTTGCAAGGAGGAGGGTTTTTTTGTCGATTCCTGCCGCGTTAAGCATCTGATCAAGCAAAGAGCCACATAAGCCTGAGAAGACATTGCCACTACGGTCTTCATCAGCATCAGGAGCATCACCGATAATCATAAGCGGAGCGTGACGCGGGCCTTGCGCAAATAAGGTGTGAATCGCTGTTTTATAGAGCGAGAAGCCATGAAACTGCTCCATAACAGTTTTCAGCTCTGCAACGGAGGTTGCCTGTCTGGCGACCTTTCTCGCGGCTTCAACGCTTTCGCCTGGCATAGAAGCGTGCTGAGTAACCGGATTCCGGGCTCTTTGTGCTGCTGGCAGCGTTGCAGCGGCCTGCTGTCTCGTTTGTGGTGCTGCGGTAGCTGTATCTGTATGGCGCAGGGTGACAGGAACCGGTGTGAAAGTGCTCTCTCTCTGATCAGTTGCACTGTCACCTATCGCGGTATCGACTCCCCATTCTTCGTAAAGACGAAGAAGAGAAAGGGGAGAATGTGTCATATCACCATTACCTGAAAAGAAGAGAGTTTGGCTATTAGCTTCAGGCGGAGTAGAAAGGCAGGAGGGGTTCATATTAGTTTTTCCCTTTCTGTTGCTCCTGAGACCTGGGTTATTATGGTACTTTGTCGCTATTTGCCTACAGCTTTTGTGCTGTTTTTTTCTGTTAATGTAGCTGCAGATCCGTTTGCGCGTGCAGCATCAGTGCCAGAACTGGCACAGACACAGGGTAAAAAAATAACTGCCGCAAACCAGAAGGTCGATTCGGGCGCTTTTCTGGCCGGAATTGCCGCAAGGAGTCGCGGGGATGATTCTGAAGCTGCCCGTGCACTGCGTGCGGCCTCACAGGCTGACCCGGCTAACCGTGACATGGCTACCCAGGCTTTTGTTCTGAGTGTCCTGGCAGGTAGTCCTGAAGCTGTTGAGCTGGCCCGCAGAGAAGAGCAGTTTGCGGGGAAGGAAATTCTTTCCTCCTTTGTTCTCGGTAATCACGCTGCCCTTAAGGGAGACTGGCAGGCTGCTGCCCGTTATTATCAGCAGGGCAGTCAGGACCCGATGGCTCATCTGGTTCTGCCTCTGCTGCTGGCCTGGTGTGATCAGGCCGAGCATAAAACGCATGCTGCCCTTGATGCATTATCCCGCATACAGGGGAGCGTGCTTTCTCCTTTCTACACGTTGCATGCGGCATTAATTGCTCAGCTATCGGGTGACAGTGCTGAAGCTGGCCGTCTTTTTGCTCAGGCGCAGCATGCAATGCCGGGTGAGGATCTTTTGCTTGCCCGCTCCTATGCCGCCTGGTGCTGGCAGAATGGTCAGCGTGATAAAGCACGAGAACTTTTGCGTCGTATGATTGATGCTGATCCGGTTCTCGCTCTGGCAGGAAAGCAGTTTCAGGCTGAAGTCAGTAAGTTTCCGGTTGATACGTCATTGCAGGGGCTTGCCCGGGCTTATGTGCTGACAGCGTTTCTTTTTCAGCAGCAGCTGCGTAATGCTGAGCAGGAGGCTATGAGCCCACAGGCCGCCAGACAGGCCCGTTTTCGTTTAAATGAGGCGACGCGGCTCATGCTCAGTTTTGCACTTGAGCTTGACCCGCATATGTCTGAGGCCCTGCTGATGATGGCGGAAGTGCAGCAGGATGAAGGGCATCCACAGGCTGCCCGTGCTACGCTCTTGCGCATGCCAACAGGGAGCCCGCTGATGCCCGTTGCGGCGTTTAAACTGGCTCTTATTGATAATGAATCAGATCATCTTGATGAAGCCAGAGATAAGTTGCTCGCGCTGGTTAAAGATAACCCTGAGCTGGTGCTGCCTGTAAGTGAGCTGGGGAACACGGAAGCTTCCCGTAAAAACTGGCAGGGTGCGTTTGCTGCTTATGATAAGGCGGTTAATTTATCCAGGGCAGGAGCACCGCTGCGCGGGGTGAAGAAGGAGTACTGGTCGTTATTATTTCTGCGGGCAGTTACGTCTTATGAGCTTGGGAACTGGCCAAAGGCTAAAGCCGATCTGAAAGAAGCATTAGCCTTGCAGCCTGATAATCCTTTGCTGCTTAATTTTCTTGGTTACTCTATGACCGAACAGCATGAAGACCTTGCTGAGGCTGAGCGCCTGCTGCGAAAAGCTGTTGAACTTGACCCGGATGATGCGGCTATTCGTGATAGTCTCGGCTGGGTTATGGTTGAGCGTGGGGACCTGAAGGAAGGTACACAATTACTGGAGAGGGCTGTCGCGCAGACACCTGAAGACCCGGAGGTGAATTATCATCTGGGTGAGGTTTACTGGCGTATGGGACGTCACAGAGAAGCTGTTGACCACTGGAATCTTGCTCTTGAACTGAAGCCTGAGCCGCGGGATGAAAAGCTGATCAGGGGTGCTCTTGCCCGGGCTGGCAATCTGCCTGATAAACAGGCTTCTGTGTCGCTATCAGGGCTGCCTGCAGGAAAATAAAAGAGAAATATAAGTTAGAATGTCTGAAAAAACAGAAAATGTTTCTTCGCAGATTTTTTCAGAGTCTGCTCGTGCAAAAATTAACCTGTATCTGCATGTGACGGGTAAAAGAGCAGATGGCTATCACCTGCTTGATAGCCTGGCTGTTTTTGCAGAAGCCTGCGATGAACTGTTTTATGAACCTGGCGATGAAGAACTACGCCTGGAACTGACCGGACGATTTGGCGCCCCGCTGGGACAGGATGCTGCCGGACAGAATAATCTTGTGATGAAAGCTGCAGCCATGGTACAGGCCGCTGCAGGTGGAGCTGCCAAAGTGCCTGGGGGACGGCTTGTGCTGCGAAAAGAGCTGCCGGTTGCCTCTGGTATCGGTGGGGGGTCAGCAGATGCAGCTGCAGCACTTCGTCTGCTCAGTCGTGCCTGGCAGGTTGAGCCTGATAGTGAGGCATTGTCACTGATGGCTGAAAAACTCGGGGCAGATGTTCCGGTGTGTCTTGATAGTCGGGCTGCCCGGATGGAAGGCATCGGTGAGAAACTCTCGGATGCACCCGCCCTGCCTCCTTCCTGTGGTATATTACTGGTCAATTGTGGTGTCGCGGTTTCAACCCCTGAGATCTTCCGCCGTCGCGATGGTCATTTTGTGCCCCGGGCAGATCTGCCTGATGCCTGGCCTGATGCGCAGTCTCTGGCTGGTTTTTTGTCGCTTCAGAGTAACAGCCTGCAGGACGCAGCATGCCTTGTTTGCCCGCCTGTCAGAGATGTCCTTAATGTGCTGGCTGATATCCCGGACAATTTACTGGTGCGTATGAGCGGGTCCGGGGCAACATGCTTTGCTATTTTCCCAGATGACGCAACCGCCCGGCAGGCTGCTTATTCGCTTTCCCGAAATCGGCCTGAATGGTGGGTCTGGGGTGGAGGCTTCTGTTGAGCCGCCTTATATATGTGAGATAAACGCATCAGGTAAGGGAAACTGTTGCAGGTATTCATGCTCTGGTATGAATGTTTTTTATGCGGAGAAAAGCTATGGTGTCAAAAGTAGATCTGACGTTGGCGGATGATCTTGAATCCGTGGTGATGACTCTCTCCTCTGATGATGAGTCTGTAGAGGCAGTTAAAGTTGCGCTGTCTGCTGAACAGGTAACATCATTGCTTCAGGTGCTTGGCCGCGTACGTGAAACGATGCTTAAGGATAAAGCCGTACCACCCATTGAAGGGGCACGTTTTTCTGCTGTTTCGAGAACACGCTGGGCACTGCAGCCGGAAGTAGTAACCGGTGGATCAGTCCTTGCATTTCAGCACCCTGCTTACGGGCCTGTCGGGCTGGTTTTAACGCCGAATGATTCGGAGAAGCTGGTACGCGGCCTGCAAATCCATCATGGCCTCAGGGTTGAAGGACGTCCTGATGACAGGAAGCTTAATTAAGGCCTGAGTTTTTTGTTATAAGAGGAATATCGGGTCATAATACGCTGATAGCAGCCAGAAATTAACTGGCCGCTATCAGTGAGGTAATGTGCTGATTAAGTATCAGCTATTTTTTCCGAACGCAGGACGGGTTGCCTCAAAAAGAAACCACGTGCGGCGTTCTGTCTCATCAATCCAGTTTTCAAGCAGGCTGGCTGATGCAATATCGCCGGCTTCATCACACAGTGCATGCACTTTTCTCATATGTGTGGTGAGTGCCAGATTGTCTTCGCGCAGCTCAGCCAGCATATCTTCAGGCGTAACGTAGAGGGCATCATTATCTGCAATTTTTGTACGGCGGCTGATCTCGCCGATTGAGTGCAGAGTTGTTTCTCCGATTTTGCGGGCGCGTTCAGCCAGAGGATCCGTCATTGCGAATATCTGGTCGCTCTGTTCATCGAGCAGGAGGTGGTAGTCACGAAACTGACGGCCACTCATGTGCCAGTGAAAATTTTTCGTCTTAATATAAAGTGCAAATGTGTCAGCCAGCAGGTCTCCCAGGCCGATACCAACTTCTTTAACAGCCTTAGCTGGCAGATCTGTCGGGGTGCCAAGATATTCTTTAACGTGAGCTGATTTAGCTTCTGAAGATGCTTTAGTCATGAATCCTGATCCTTACTGTACTATGTTGATGCACTGAAAATCATTCGTGACGCATATAATAATGTGTGAATAACAGGACTTAAAATAAAGAGGTGTTTTCTATTTTATTTAAAAAAACATAAAATTGTTATTAAAAATCTTACTCAAAGCCGGGTGGGCGGCTGAGTAATTTATCCTGTGCCTGCGCCAGTGTAAGGCTACCCGAAAGGAAGCTCGCAATAGTTTCAGTAATGGGCACATGCACATTATGGCGTCGGGCAATGCTGAGAAGAGCGCTGGCTGTAGTCACACCCTCGGCAACGCCAGGAAGTGTGGTAAGAGCTTCCTCTTTCCTGCTTCCCTGTCCAAGAGCCAGACCCATCCGGTAATTTCGTGAGGCTGGACTTGTGCAGGTGAGGAGCAGGTCTCCGATACCAGCCAGACCTGATAAGGTGGCCGGCTGTCCACCAAGTGCTGTCGCCAGGCGTCCGGTTTCGGCGAGCCCCCTGGTAATCAGAGCTGCCCGGGCATTTTCCCCCAGGCCAGCTCCCATGGTGGCACCTGCTGCAATAGCAATTACGTTTTTAGCTGCTCCGCCCAGTTGTACCCCTGTGCAGTCAGTGCTGGTGTATAGCCGAAACAAGGGTGATGAAATCAGTTCGGCAATATGTTGTGCTGTTTCATGCTGAGTAGCAGCAATAACAGCTGCGGCGGGCAGGCCTGCGGCAATTTCATGAGCAAAGTTTGGCCCTGAAAGAAAGGCACCTTTCAGGTCTGGTCTGACCCGCGCCAGAATTTCAAGTGGAAAGTCCAGAGTGGTTTGCTCAATGCCTTTGCAGCATAGCAGGACAGGTGCCTGAGGCAGATGTGGCAAAACAGATGCAAGGTGCTGAACGGGGATAACAACAACGCTCAGGTCGGTTGTGACAGGGAATGTGTCAGAGACTGTGATGTCTGCTGGCAAGGGGTGGTCACGTAGTCGCGGCATGGCTCCCGAAGGCAGGCGGGCAGACGGGTTGCGTGCCCATAATCTTACATTTGCGCCGGTTTTATGAATATGCAGAGCAAGAGCGCATCCCCACGCACCGGCCCCAAAAACAGTAATATTTGTCATGACACGACTTTGCCAGAAAGTAATGAATCCGGCAAATAACAGAATTACAGTGCTGAGAGGAAAGTATCAGGCCGTAAGTGCTGTTGCCGGTGTTTCAGCACAGTTGCTCAGATGCGAAAACAATGTTGGTGTCTGGCTTTTTTTTACAAGAGCCTCACGCAGCATGCATACGACACCAGGCACGCAGTTGCCGCATTTGGCTTTGCAGCCTCTGGCAGCATAGATATCGCGCGGATGTGTCGCACCATATTCAACAGCATGCTCGACATCTTTGTGCGTAAGAGAGTTGCAAGAGCAGATGATCATTGTGATCGTTCCGATTCCTGAAGAAGCTTATTTTTTTATACACGAATGAGAATTATTCGCAATAAAATTTTTTCTGATGAATTTCAGTGAGATGAGGTTCTTATTGCGAGGCAGGTTTATAATGTAGAAAAATATGTATGATGAGAAATAGACGTGTTAATAATAATAAAATTTTTAATATTTTTTTCAAAATTAAGCTCATTAAACAGGAGATATTTTTGTCTTTTAAAAAAATAAAAACGGCGATGACTGATTTTTTATTATTAATTTTTAAAAATGACGAAGCTGATGAGGGGCGTGAAGAGGGTAAGGTGAAAATCCGTGATATTCCCTCGCGGCATAACTATGAGGTCAAAGGCTTTCATCTGCGTATGCAGGGGGTACTGGCTTTTATTGTTGCGGCGCTGACGCTTTACACGTTTGGGCGTTTTTGTCTGTCATTATTGTGGGGCGGGATACTGGCCATCATTTGCTGGCCGGTTGCATCGCGGCTTATGCGCCGGTGGCCATCCTCCCATGGTCGTTCAGCCGTGGCTGCTGCATGTGTCGTTGGTGTCGTGCTTATTTTTGTCGTGCCCATGATTCTGCTTGTCTCCGTTTTAACAGACGAGGCAGGTAAGGGTATTGCCTGGGTTAAAGACATTATCCAGAACGGATTGCCGGAGCCTGTCTGGGTGGAGCGTTTGCCCTGGGGGGCTGCTGCTGCTCATGGGTGGTGGCAGCAAAATCTTGCATCACCTGAAGAGCTGCGTAACCTTTTTGGTCACCTGAAATTCGATCAGCTGATGAAACCAGCCGCGTCACTTGGGCATAGTTTCGTCAGTATACTCGTTATCATGGGTTTTGCCCTGCTTATTCAGTTTTTCTTTCTTCGTTCAGGCGATGAAGTCGCTGTGCGGTGTGAGCGGCTTGGCGTGCGGCTTTTTGGTGTGCGTGCCAGAATGGTCTGTTATTATATTGTCAGTGCTGTGCGCGGTACTATGGCAGGTCTTGTGCTTGTTGGTCTTGGCGAAGGGGCACTTATAAGTGTCGCATATTTTGTTGCGGGAGCACCTCAGCCGGTACTGCTCGGAGTTTTTACCGCTCTGGCTTCAATGATACCTATTGTCGGGTCAGTTGCTTTGCTGGTGTGCTGTCTGCTGATTGCTGTAAAGGGGAGCATGATTTCGGCAATTTGTGTTGCTGTGTATGGCTCTTTTATTCTTTTTATGGGGGATCATTTTGTCCGGCCTGTCCTGATAGGGGGCTCTGTGCGCCTGCCATTTGTATGGGTGCTGATGGGTATTCTGGGAGGGCTTGAAACCTGGGGTATTAAAGGGTTGTTTATTGGTCCGGTACTGACTGCGGTTGCATATTTTATATGGAGTGTAGCGTCAGGGGGCGGGCTGGCAAAAAAGAGTAAATCTGAACTATTGGCTGATTGAAACTGCACGGTGAGCTGGTCGGTTTTTTAACAGGCCAGTTTTTGGATTTATATAAAAATTTAAAGTTTTTATAATTATTTAGTAAAATTTATTTTTAATTTTTTCTTCGCTGCGTTGTTTGCTGTTTTTCTAAGGGAAGAAGTCCTTTACAGCCTGTATATGACATGCGACTGTGCCTGTCATATTGTTAGCGGTTAGATTAATCTGGCTGGACGGTTTTAACGCACGGATACTTTTATGGCAGCTTCTCAAGAGGAAAACGCAACTGTAGCGCAGGTATGGAACAATCAGCGCGTTCTGGTGTGTAGTGGCGGACGGTATGAGTCTCAGGCAAATGCTCAAATTCGTGAGTCTATTATGGACGGATGGGTTGAGTGTTTTGGTGAAGAAAATGTGACGGCTGTTCATATTAGTGGTGCAGCTGAGTCTATTGCATTTCTTAAGCCTACGATTGTTTTTGCTATTGGGTCATACCTGCCTGAAAGTACTTATTTTGGTGAAGTATGTCGTGAGGCCAAAAAAATCGGTGCGACGACTGTTTTCTGGGCGACAGAAGATCCCTACGAGCAGGACGCTAATTATCGCGTAGCTGACGATTTTGATGTTATTTTCTCCTGTGACCGCTGGGGGCATAATTTTTATCAGCGTGACCGGGTTTTTCATCTGCCGCTCGCCGCAAGCCGCAAGCTGCATTATGCACCAGTTGTAAGTGAAGAGCAGCGTCACATTGATGTTCTTTTCTGTGGTGTCGCTTTTACCAGCCGTAAAGATATTGTCCGTAATCTTCTCCCGTCTCTGCGCCGTCTGAATATTCGTATCATCGGACCAGGCTGGAATGAGTTCGGTATTGGCTTCTCTGATGATCGTATTGATAAAAAACAGCTGGTTGAGCTTTATCAGCATTCGCGGATAGTGCTTAATCTTGGGCGTTCGCTGCACTTTGAAAATAAACGCTTCATGATTTCTCCCTCAACGCCGGGCCCCCGTACGTTTGAGGCAGCCGCAGCTGGTGCGTTTCAGATTTTTCATGAAGATACATATGAGCTTCGCCGGTATTACCCGGCCAGTGAAATTCCGTCTTTCTCGAATAAGCGGGATTTTGATCGTCTGATCAGTGAGTATCTTGCCGCACCGGAAAAACGCTTGCAGGCGACAAAACTGGCGCAGAAGAGAACTCTGGAACAGCATACTTATGGTAATCGTATTCGTGAGGTTGTGAAAATTCTTGAGGATCTGAAGCTGATAGTGCTCTGATGAAGGCGGTCAGAGGGTTCGTAACTTAAAATCCGTCATATCTTTTGTCGTTTGTAACTGGTTGCTTTTTTGTAGTATTTTCGATGTGTCGGGTTATAAAGTTCGGATTTTGAAATGTCATTATTAAAGCTAAAGCGTAAAATAGACTGGGCCGCTTTTGATGGTGAGTGGTATAAGAAACAGTACCACTCAGTATTGTCTTTTTTCGAGTTATCTCAGGATGGCGAGATCGAAGAGTTTTATAAAACAAAAGGGAGAGACCTGAAGCACTCTCCCAATCCATTTTTTGATGAATCCTGGTATCTGCAACGTTATTCTGATGTGCGTGAGCTGGTTGCTTCAGGTGAGTATCATTCAGGTTTTGATCATTATGTCCGGGTGGGAAATCTTTCACACAGCCCGCACTGGTTGTTTGATGAAGAGTATTATCGTCGTCTCTACCTCGATGTTTCGCCCGAAACATTGAGAGAGAATAATATTCGTAATGGCTATGATCATTATTTAAATCAGGGGAGCCGTCAGCTTAATTCTCCTTCTGTTTTTTTTGATCCGTCATTGTTTATTTCAGAAAATCCTGATTTTAAAATTAATATTGAAGAGGGGCCATATATTGCGCTTTTGCGGTCTGTGCCCGAGCCGACCGTGTATCAGAAGCGTATGTCCTGGTATTTTGACCCGGACTGGTATGTAAAAACATATCCGGATGTCTGCGAAGACGGGGCGTTATGGCAGGGGCCTCTACATCATTATCTTACTAATGATACCCCTTTGAAATATAATCCCAATCAGTATTTTTCTGAAGATTTTTATCTGAGCTGCTACGTTGATATTGCCGGTGCAGTGCAAAATGGCGGTTTCAGGAACGGCTACGAGCATTTTGCCAAATATGGGCAATATGAACTGCGCCAGCCTGAGCCTGAGTTGTCGTTGCGGGTTTATGCAGAAAATACCAAAGTTAAGACTGAAGTCGCTAAATATGCGAAGTCTAGTTTTTTTGTTTATTATGTAATGAACAATGGTATTATTGATCAGTCAGGTTACACTGAAGAAGAAATAGAGAGTATTTCTAAAGACGTGTATCAGCGTATGAGCCGCCTGCGGCTTCCGTTACTTTTGCGCTCAAAAATTGATTTTTCATGTGAAAATCCTGAGGTCAGCGTTATTGTCGTGGCTTATAATAATTTCGCCATGACTATGACAACGCTTGCGTCACTACGTGATAATTATGATGGGCGCATTCAGGTTATCCTGGTTGATTCTGGCTCCTCTGATGAGGTCAAGCATATCGAGCGCTATGTAAATGGGCTGGATATTATCAGAACTGTAGGTAATGTTGGTTTTCTGGCAGGCTGTAACGCAGCGCTGGAGAAGGTTAAAGCAGACTATGTGCTATACCTCAATAATGATCTGGAGCTGATGCCTTTAGCGCTGGAAACAGCGCTGGCCCGATTTGTAAAAGAGCCTGAGGCTGGTGCGGTTGGTGCAAAGATTATTCGCACGAACGGTCTGTTACAGGAGGCCGGGTGTATCATCTGGCAAAGAGGTGCGGCATCGGGTTATCTTCGCGATCAGCTGCCTGATGTTCCTGAGGCGAATTATGTTCGTTCTGTTGATTTTTGCTCAGGCGCTTTCCTGCTCGTACGTACGAATATTCTTAAAGAGCTGGGTGGGTTTGATGCTGATTATGCACCGGCTTATTTTGAAGATACGGATCTGTGTGTTCGTATTAATAAAATGGGTTTTGATGTCGTATATGACCCGGGCGTTACCGTTATACATTATGAGTATGGTACGTCGGGGTCCAGTGGCAGCAACCAGCTCATGCTCATTAATCAGCAGCGTTTTATCGAAAAAAACAGCGATTATATAGAGCAGCGTCTGCCGCGGCATGACGGGCAGCTTCTTTATGCGCGCTCAGCATATCCTTCGCTTAAGCGTGTGTTGTTTATTGAAGATTATTTGCCTTTCCGGCACCTGGGTTCGGGTTTTACCCGTTCAAATGACATTATTACGGTATTAACGAATTGTCTGGGATGTCATGTTACTGTGTATCCGGTATTTCGAAATACCGGTGAGGGAGATGATGTCTATTCCGGGTTCCCGGATCGTGCAGAAATTATGTGGAATAAAGGGATAGATGATCTTACAGATTTTCTGAAAAGTCGTCCTGGTTATTATGATGCCATATGGGTTGCGCGTACTCATAATGCGGAGCGTGTTGCACCGGTTCTGGCTGATGTTGCCGGTGTTATGCCGGGCTGTAAGGTTATTCTCGACACAGAAGCTGTTGCCGCGGGGCGTGAACAGCAAAAGGCGGCTCTGCGTGGTGAGCAGGCACAGCATAGCCTGGATGAAATGCTGAGGCAGGAGTTTCGTTCTGCAGGTGTTGCGCAGAAGTTTGTTGCGGTGAATGAACGCGATGCGGCGACCCTGCGCAGGCTGGGGATGCAGGATGTCACCGTTCTGGGGCATCTGCAGTCTCCTGATCGTTCTGCTCCTGGCTATGATGCGCGGAAGAACCTTTTGTTTGTAGGTGCTGTACACGACAAAGATTCTCCGAATTTAGATTCGCTTATCTGGTTTGTAACGCAGGTTCTGCCTTTGCTTGATGGCAGGTTGCCTGATGATGTGACATTTGATGTTTGTGGTTTTTGTGGCGCAGATATTGATCTTGCTGCGTTATTACCCCATCCGCGCGTAAGGGTGCTTGGTCGGGTTGATGCACTCGCACCAGTTTATAATGCACATCGTGTTTTTGTTGCACCAACACGTTTTGCAGGTGGTATACCCTATAAAATTCATGAGGCAGCAGCTCATGGCCTGCCAATTGTTGCGTCAGATATTTTGCGTGAGCAGGTTGGCTGGCAGGATGGCACTGATATGCTGGCCTGTGATCATATGAATGCGTCTTCGTTTGCAGAGGCTATTGTAAAGCTTTATACAACGTCAGATCTGTGGGGAGAAATACAGCATAATGCGCTTGAGCGTATCGCCCGGGAAAATCAGCCGCAGGCCTATATTAACGCTATTGAGAAAATAATAATGATGTGACTACGTTTGTAAGACATCATGGTGTGTAAATATGTTTTTTTACTGTGAAGTAACCGGCAATGATCGTAGCGCGGTGAGTGACAGTAAAAAAGCGTGAGCAGGGGTCAAGAGGGACAGATGGCCGTTATTTATAATACGAACTATACAAACAATCCGAATGCTTATCTGACCCTTGCTGTGCAGCGGGCAGCAGTCGAGCTGCTGGGTAAAGAGCACGTCGTGGTTGCCGATAATCATAACCTCGGCGCACTGGCTGCGGCAGGTGAGCATGATACACTGCTCTGTATTGACGGGCAGCGTATCAATATGGCCCTTTTGCAACGTGTTCGGCCTGCCTTTAAGACTATGATTTTGTGGACGTTTGAAGATCCTTTTATGAAGGACTTCAATGTCGCAAATGCGGGCTTGTTTGATTATATTTTCACAAATGATCCGTCCTGTGCTGAGGCTTACGGGAGTAAAGGACATTATTTACCGCTGGCTGCTTCACGCTCGCTGCATGATCGTAAGATTAAAAAAGCTGATGAGCTTGAGTATGATATTTTCTTTGCGGGGACGATGTGGCCAAACCGCGTTAAAACTCTGCGTCATATTATCGCAGCATTCCCTGATGCACGCCTGAAGCTGATTTGCCCAGGCAATGAGTACCTGCCACCTTTGTCATCCGACCTTGCAGAGCTTGCTATTCAGCGTTCTGTCAGTCACGAGGCTTTTGTCGATTTTGCCAATGTCAGTGCTGTGACGCTGACTATGTTCCGTGATTATGCCAGTCATGGTGACACCAGCCAGGCGACCGCTCCCGGGCCAAGATTTTACGAACTTGCTTTAGCTGGTACCGCTCAGGTTATTGAAGCGCCTGAAGCAATGGATAGTAAATATTTTGACGACGTTAAAGGTATTGCCCTGGCGCGTCATACTGGTGGTGTCATTGCGGCGATTGATGGTTTCCTTAATAACAGCACGTTACGTAACAGAGCGGCTCAGGCTGCTAAAAAATCTGTTATGGAAAAGCATCTTTATGAAAACCGTATCAATAAAATTATGGATGTAACCGGCGCTAATTTATATAAGCGTCCGGCAGCTGCTGTTATTGAAGCGAAGAAAATTCGTCCTCTTCGTGTGCTGATGTGCACTCATTCGACTAAATATGAGGCAGCCTGGGGCGGTGTGGAAGTATACCAGGAAACATTGTGCACTTTGCTTGGGCGTGAGGTTGATTTTTATTACTGGCTCAGACGTGACGGATGCTGTCGCCTTCTGACGTCCAGTGGTGAAGAGGTTGAGCGCTTTGATGTGCCTGAGGTCGGCTGGACAGACGCCATGTGCGATGCCCCTGAGGAAGCAGCTTTTTCTAATGTTATCAGTCATTATAATTTTGACGTTGTGCATTTTCAGCATCTTGGTCACCATGCTCTGTCGCTGCCCATTATTGCAAAAGCCTGTGGTGCCGGCGTTGTTTTCTCTGCTCATGATTTCTGGCTGATTTCGTCGCGTTATAATTTGCTCGACCAGAGCTTCATTTATGATGAAGAGCTTACAAAATCGGTTGTTGCTTACGATAATATTCTTAAAAATTCGTCGAATATTGAGTATGGCGGCGAGCAGACCCGACGTGCCTTTGTCGCGACTATGCTGCATTCTGTTGATTTGCTGCTGTTCGGAACTGAGCATTCTTACAATCTGGTCAGTGAAGTTTATCCGATTGTTAAAGAAAAAAAATGCGCCATTCTGGGTATCCCTTCACCACAGAGCACACTGCCTGTAACGCGCAAGAGTTATGCCCCTCTTGTGAATGGTAAACTGGGTGTCGCTATTGTTGGTAATTTTTTACGCACAAAAGGCGCCGATACGATCCTTAATCTGATCGCACTGGCTCACCCGGATCATTTCCATTTTCATATTTTTGGTGCTGTTCATCCTGAATATCAGCAGGTTCTGAATAGTATGATGGCGCCGAATGTTACAGTGCACGGCCAGTATTCGATGGGTAGCACAGATGCCCTGAAAGTGGCGGATGTTGCGCTTAACCTGAGTATATGGCCTGAGACTTATTGCATTTCGCTGTCAGAAGCATGGCAGAATGGTCTTATCCCTATCGTGACCGATATCGGTGCGCTTCATGATCGTGTTGAAAATGGCGTAAACGGTTTTAAAGTGCCTGTTAATAGTCCTTCCGTTGTTCTGGCCCGCCTTGAGCTTCTGCGTGCATCTGAGACACTTCGCCAGAAGATTATGAGCAATATTACGCCTGCGCTGTGGCCTGATGCAGAAAAATATGGTCGTGAGCTTTATAAAATTTATCAGGATGTTGCTCCGGTTCAGCGTCTTGGCTTCTCTGAAATGCAGATTGATGCAGGGCAGGTTCATTTACTGCCTCATGAGATCTGGCGTAAGCAGGCTCCGCCTCGTCATATCTTTGATCCGCCAACAATGCGTGATCTGAGTGTAGAGTTGCCTGAAGTTGTAACAGATTGGTTCGCTATTCAGGATGCAGAATATTATATTGATGATATCTGCCATCATGTTTTTGCTGAGAGTGAACTTTCTGACTTTGATAAGGCTTATGAATTTCATATTCGTGGCTGGCATATGGTCCCGCGTGTTACGACGACCGGTACACTGTATACCGTTCTGATCGGCAGCGAAGATCAGCCTGTTATTTTCATTCCCTGTGTCAGAGAGTCACGCCCTGACGTACTGACAATTTATCCTGATGCCCCTCGTCGTTCAGGTTTTGCAGGTCAGGTGGCTCTGCGTGGAAAGTGGTGTGAAGGTACGTTCCGTATTGGTCTGGTGAACGTAATTAATGGCCGCGGCAGCTTTGCTCTGACAGCTTTCCAGATTGAAGTTGAAGGTGCAAAAATTAATCGTATCATCCAGAGCCCGTCATCTGTTGAACGTGTCATTGCTGACTTCCAGCGTATTTCTCATCAGGATAGTCTGCTGAGAGGCATCAAGCTCAAGCACCTGAATCACAGGCGTCCTCTTGAAATTACCCGTGCAAATGGCATCGAGTACTATATTGATGAATGCACGTCTCTTATCGGTAGTCCGGCTCCTGAAATTACAAAAAATAATTTCATTCTGAAGGGATGGGCGTTCCAGCATAATACCCGTGCTGCTGGTCAGATTTTTCTGGCCTGCATTTCGGAAGACAGTGAAAGCATGTTCTTTGTTGGAACGGAGCGTAGTCCCAGAAGTGATGTAGGCGGACTGTTTTCAGATTCACCGCTCTGCGCAGGATTTTCTGTAGAGATATCTTTTAAAACGGGTTTATCTCAGCACTTCAGTGGTAATTACCGCGTTTGCTTGCTTAATGTTATCAATGATTCTGTAAGTATAGAGCCGCTTAATATTCTGCTGACTCTTGATAATAATATTTTGAAAAAAGTAAGTGAATGTGATTTGTCAGAGAAAGTGACAAATCACATTCATCATATTTTTGAAAGTCATTTACATGCAGAAGCAGCAGGCCTGAAACTGGTCTGAGCTGATTATTTCTCCACAGCCATGGTCTGTGGAGAAATATCTCCCCTGATTTTTGGGGTTATGACTTCAATATTTTAATAAAACAAAGCCAGGTGCACAAATGTCAGTCCCTGGCTTTATTTTTATGAAGTGAAAATTTTCTCAGCAGTTCTTACCAGGCTGGTTACGTTGCCAGGTCCCCGTTCAGGAGCTTCAAGCCGTGGGCCAAGCCGTGCTTTAAATACCATAGGTACTGGTGGAAGCTTATAGAACGGCCAGCCTTGTGAGAGGTATGGAGAGGCAGATTCAATAATAACCGGTTGAACAGGTTTGCCGGTGCGCTGCGCTATGATGGCAAAGCCCCCCTGAAATGTACCTGTTTTTTCACCAGGTTTAGAGCGCGTTCCTTCCGGGAATAGTAAAAGTTGCGCGCTTTCGTCGAATGAGCGTTGAATTTCAGGGAAAAGTTTATTTAACGGTTTAATTTCAAGGTAGCCTGCCGTGCGCAGTGTCATGCCCATGGCGTAGCGTTTCCATATAGAGCTTTTTGTCACTGCGATGGCATTGGGTAGTAAGGAGGCCAGAATCATACCATCCATGCGGGAGGGATGGTTGGAAATAATAATCAGGTTTTTTTCTTTTTTAATTTTTTCTATTTCATCGAAATCGCATGTAAAGAGCTTTGATTTAATGAGGTAGCGAACACCTGCGCCTGACATAATGGCCAGCCATTTACGCCCCAGACAGCGCCGGAATGGCGTGTCAGGCAAAAATAAATTAATCAAAAATGATCCGGCATCCATGATTATAAAAAGTAATCCGAATACGATCAGGGAAAGAAAAAATTTTATATGAATTAAAATGATATCTGCAAATTTCATGGTGAGCGGCCAAAATTATGTATTTATTAAAATTAACTTTTATACATAAATTTTTTGTAATGCAACCAGAGGAAAGTGACACGACACCATATGGGAGGGTTTTACGTTTTCTAAAGCAGGTGCTTTTTCGCGGCAGATGGCCTGTGCATAAGGGCAGCGAGGGTGAAAATGGCAGCCTGAAGGGCGTGAAACCGGGCTTGGAATATCCCCTGTAATGGCAGGTAGCCCTGTTTTTCCTTTTGTGGGGTGAGGGATCGCCTGTGTCAGCATGCTGGTGTAAGGGTGAGCCGGCGTGTGAAGAACGGTGTCTGTTTCACCTATTTCTACAATCGAGCCGAGATACATCACGGCAACACGCGTTGATATTTGTCTGACGACCGAGAGATCGTGAGAAATAAAAACATATGTCAGGCCGAGCTGGTCCTGCAGGTCTGCGAAAAGATTAATAATCTGAGCCTGAACTGAGACATCAAGGGCAGAGACAGGTTCATCAGCAACAATTAACTGTGGTGAAAGGGTAAGGGCGCGGGCAATGTTAATACGCTGCTTTTGTCCGCCCGAAAATTCGTGAGGGTAGCGCTCAAGTGCAGAGCGGGGCAGCCCGACAAGATCAAGTAATTCTGTTAGGCGGGCAGTTATCATATCTGCCGTGCGTTTGCCGTTTATCGGGTCAGCATGCACACGCAGCGGTTCAGCCAGCAGGTCGCCAATACGGCGGCGTGGATTCAGGGAGGCTGATGAATCCTGAAAAACCATCTGAAGTCTCTGACGCAGAGGGCGTAATTTTCTTTCTGAAAGCCGGGTGATGTCCTGTCCATCAAATAAAATACTGCCAGATGATGCAGGCAGCAGGCGCAGCAGGCAGCGGCCAAGGGTTGATTTGCCGCACCCTGACTCGCCAACCAGCCCAAGCACTTCACCCTGCCTGACCGAGAAGGAGATATCATCAACGGCTTTCAGCGTTTTTCTGCCTGGCAGCTGATATGTCTTGTGCAGGTGGCGCACTTCAAGAAGGGTTTTGGTTATGTCTGGTGCAGGTATCGACATTTCTAGTGTTCCTGCTGGCCTGAAGTGGAGAAAAAGCATGCAGCCTGCTGACCATTTCCTGCAGGGGAGAGAGGTGGAATAGTCGAGCAGATTGTCTGTGCATCGTGGCAGCGTGGTGAGAAGGCACAGCCTGCGGGTCGCTCGTGCGGGGCGGGTGGTGTGCCTGCAATAGCGGGTAGTCTGTGGGGGCGTTCACCATAAAAAGGAGGAATGGAGTTAAGCAGAGCTGTTGTATAAGGGTGCCTGGGGTGAGCAAAAAGTGCTTCGGCCAGCCCTGTCTCGGCGATGCGTCCGGAATAGAGTACCATAACGGAATCACATGTTTCTGCCACGACGCCCATGTCATGCGTAATGAGCAGAACAGATGACCCGTGTGTGTCACGTAATGTGCTGATGAGTTCGAGTATCTGCGCCTGTACTGTGACATCAAGAGCTGTTGTTGGTTCGTCAGCAATCAGGAGTGTGGGGTTACACGATAAGGCCATGGCAATCACAGCCCGCTGGCGCAGCCCACCGGATAACTGATGGGGGTAACGGTTTGCTGTGCGTGTCGGGTCAGGCACGCCCATTTCGGCGAGGAGTTGCACGGTGCGTTCGCGGGCCTGTTTGCGGGAGAGGCGCTCATGCGCCATAATCTGCTCATCAATTTGCCAGCCCACAGTATAAACAGGGGTGAAGGCAGTCATTGGGTCCTGAAAAATCATGGCAATGTCACGCCCGCGAATGGCGCGCATTTTCCTGGCTGAGAGACCAACCAGTTCCTGCCCCCTAAAGCGTACAGAGCCAGTAATTTTCAGTCCTGGCGTATCAAGCAGCCCCATAATGGCGGTAGCTGTAACGGATTTGCCAGAGCCTGATTCGCCAACCAGGCCGAGAATTTCGCGTTCTCTGAGCGTGAAGGAAATATGCTCAATGAGGGCTACAGAGCGCCCGTGTGAGGGAATGCTGACACACAGGTCTTTAACTTCCAGCAGGGGCTGAGATGTGGAGGGGGAAAAATTAACGGCCATCACGCACTCTGGGGTCAAGGAGAATATAAAGAATATCGACAACAGCATTGGCAAGAACGACAAAGGTGGCTGAATACATCACCGTTGCCATAATGAGGGGCAGGTCGAGGTTCGTCAGAGCCTGATATGTCAGGCGGCCCACACCAGGCAGACCAAACACGACTTCTGTCAGCAGGGCACCACCACCCAGCAGCTGTGCAAAATCAAGACCAAAGAGCGATACGTAGGTAATGGCTGAGGTGCGCAGACCATGAAAAACCAGGATGCGGGCTGGCGAAAGACCTTTGGCGCGTGCTGTGCGCATAAAATCTTCCTGTGCCAGAGCGACAAGGTCAGCCCTTAATATACGGCTGTAAATGCCAATAAACATAACGGCCAGCACACACCAGGGAATAACCAGAGCTTTAAACCATGCCAGGGGGTTTTGCGTCAGCGGCACATAACCTGGTCCGGGCACCCATGAGAACAGCCATGTGTCATGATAGCGGCTGAGTGAAATCAGGTTGGCAACCTGGCCCAGCCAGAAAACAGGCATAGAAATACCGACAAGGCCGAGCATTATCAGAGTGCGGTCAACCCAGCTTCCTTTCATGGCTGCGGCCAGTGTGCCCATTGCCACTGAGACGATAAGCCAGATGACAGCACTGCCACAGACCAGGGAGAGGGTAACAGGGGCTGCCTGAATAATTTCAGGTACAACCTGTTCACCACGATTAGCATAAGAGGTCAGATCCCGGGTGATGAAGAGTTTTTTCATCATGGTGGCGTACTGAAACGGCAGAGGACGATCAAAGCCGTATTCATGTCGTACTTTTTCCATCGTCTGGGGGGAGGCATTGCGTCCTGCAATGCGTGCCGTCGGGTCAGCTCCGGGCGTTGCAAAAAAGACCAGAAATACCAGAATGGAAATACCAAACAGGACGATAAGCGTCTGCCCGACCCTGCGGAGAAAAGCTGAGAGCATAGAGTTTTCCTCCTTCAGCGCGAACGGCGTGTGGCGTTGCGAATGTCCAGGGCGTCTCGCAGGCCATCACCCAGAATGTTGAGGGCAAGAACAACAAAAACAATCGCAAGGCCCGGAGCAATGGCAACGACAGGGCGGGAGTAAATCAGTCCTTCCCCATCCTGAATCATGGTTCCCCATGAGGCAGCGGGAGCCTGTACACCAAGTGACAGGAAGGAGAGGGCGCTCTCAGCCAGTAAAGACAGCGCCATGAGGAGCGGGCCAAGCACAACCAGAGTGATCAGCACATTGGGCAGAATATCAAACAGGAGCACACGCCACTGAGGCACACCAAGGCAGCGTGCTGCTGTGACAAACTCAGCCTGTCGCAGCACCATAACCCGTCCGCGTACAGGGCGCGCGGCATAAGGGACATAAACCAGTGCAATAATGATGATGGGAATAAGCAGGTTATCGGCTTCAATCGTAAAAGGGCCAATTTGCAGCCCGTGCCTGACCGTGATGATGGAGAGGGAAATAGCAAACAGATAAACCGGTACAGCCCACATAATATCCATCAGTCGTGACAAAATACTGTCAGTGATACCGCCAAAATAGCCGGCTGTGACACCCACGAGGGTAGATAAAAACAGACACAGAACAGCGGCACAGGCCGAAATCATCAGGGAGTTTCTGCCACCATACAGCAGGCGTGCGGCAATATCGCGGCCCTGGCTGTCCGCCCCCAGCAGATAAGCTGTGTGACCTGTTGGCCCAATAGGGCTGAGACCCAGATGAAGCGGGTTATCATTAGGTTGCATGATATCCACCTCATGCCCGTTAAGGACAATACTGCCCGCAACGTTTGAGGCAAAGGCATCAGTATGAGCTACATAGTGCGCATAAAGTGGTGCCAGAAGGCAGGCGAGCACCATGATGCACAAAACAGCAAGGGCTGTCATGCTGCCTTTATCAGCCAGAAGGGTGCGGGCGGCCTGTCGCCACAGGCTGACAGAGGGAGCCGGAGAAGCAGGAGTGTGAAGGTCAGTGGTCATTTGATCTGAAGCTGAGAGAGCAGAAGGTCATCATTAAGGGTGGCAATGGCATTGTGAACGCGTTTTGCCAGCAGGGTTACGCGTCTGATCTGTACCAGTGGTACGGAGGGAGCCTGCGCCATCAGAGCACGGTCAGCCCTGGCCCATGAGGCATTGCTCGCGTCATAGTCTTTCAGTGCCAGCATGGCAGACTGATCCATGAGCGCATCAATGTCCGGGTTGCAATAAGCTGAGACATTGAGGGAGTTGTCTGAATGGGGGTGAATGGTGGCGCACGAATATAAAGTTTGCAAAAAGGACGAGGCAGAGGGGTAGTCAGCCTGCCAGCCTGTCAGGGCAACCTGCACACGGTTGTCACTATTCTGAATATAGGAAAACTGTACGGCCTGGGTCATGCTGCGTACTGAAGCGTCATATCCCAGTTGAGCCAGTGTATTACGCAGCTCTGTCGCCATAGCGCCGTAGCGCCCGTCAAGTGGTGCGACGACCGTGATTTTTTGCCCGGCTGTACCGCTTTCCCTCACAAGCTGACGTGCTTTTTCCAGGTCGGGTGCCTTCCATTCTGCCGCCGGGTGCTCTGGTGAAGCCCCCTTTGTGTAGGCACATGACGAGTCAAAGCCGGGTGCTCCGGAGGGGATGAGCTGGCATATTGGCGTCGCGACAGCAGGGCCACCGTGATAAATAACCATGGCGTGGCGGTTCACGGCATAATTGAGCGCCTGTCTGGCTTTCAGGTTGTCAAAGGGCGGTAGTGTGGTGTTAAGAGCGGCATAGTAATAAAGAAGCTGGCTATATATTTGCACCTGGCCTGCAAAGTGGTCACCTGCCTCACCCAGCCGGTCAAGGGGAATGCTCTCATACATCCAGTCAAACTGACCATTTTCGACAGCCGTTAGCTCTGACTCCTGGTCAAGACCAAATGTGGCTTCAATAATATCAGGATAGCCGACTGGCTGGGCATCATGCGCCCACTCATGAAAATAGGGGTTGCGCTCCATGCGCAGAAAACGTGTTGGGTCATACCCTGTGATACGATACGGCCCTGTACCCGGAGGGGCAGTGTTACCTGTGTCAGAGGCTGGTGTATCAGCGGGCAGAATGGCCGAATGCGACCAGGCCAGTCTGGGGAGGAATTCCGGGTCAGGTGTGTCGAGGTGGAAGGTTACTGTGCGGCTGGCGGGGTCTGTTGTTATCCCTTCTTTCAGCGTGCAGTGCGCGGGGTCAGCAAGGCATTCTTTTGCCCCCTTGAGGTGGCTGTAATACGGACCAGCTGTCGGACTGCCGGCTTTAAAAATACGGCGGAAAGACGCTGCAACATCTTCAGTATTCAGTTCATGCCCGTTAGAAAACCGGATACCTTTGCGCAGGGTAATACGATATGTCAGCCCGCCATCTTCAGGTTGTGGTACGTTTTCCGCCAGGCTGGCGATTACGGGCACTGCCCGTGCACCCGCAAATTTTGGGTAGGCAAGGAGTGTGTCATAAACAGGGGTTTCGAATTGCCGCGTCAGTGCCATATAGGAGATCTGAGGGTCGAGCGTGCCGCCTGAACTCTGGGCCACCATACGCAGTGTGCCCCCTGAATGTGGCAGGGGAGGTGTTTGTGAGTCGTTTTGTGCCATAGCAACGGCAGGAGACAGAATAACCACGCTGACTGACAGTGTCTGTGCGATAACAGCGAGAGTGGATGCACGCAGGAAATTCATGCGAGCGGCAAAAGTAAGGCATCTCAGCACCTGATGTCATACTCCGGTCTGGCTGTTAAAAGAGGGGGCCTGGATTATAATTTCCGTTTTTAAAACGAAAAGAAAGTAATAAACGAAGGAAAAGGATATTTTTCCGCAAAATGTCTGATTTTTCAGTGTGTAATGTTGACCTCTCATTAACGCATAGATAGTTTGCAACGATTTTTTTCAAAAATAAGCTTTCAGAAGAAGAGTTTTTCTATGCTGAAAAGCTTTATGACGAGAGAACAGACCTGAAAGTATTTGGACATGAATTGTCATAACCGCAAAGAATTCATGAGTGCTTTATCCTTTCTTTCAGAAAAGATCAGAGTGTTATCACGTGTAACGTCTGTTTTTTTTGTTTTGTGTCTGACGATGATGGTGCCAGCACATGTGGCCCTGGCGGCTCAGAGCAACACAGTGCGGACAGACCACACGGTTGCAACGCTCATTACCGCGTCAGATGCAGCAGACGAGCAGAGCCCCCTGCATGTTGCACTACGCCTGCAGCTCAGCCCGGGCTGGCATACATACTGGCTTAACCCCGGTGATGCCGGTGAGGCCGTTACGACAGAGGTTGCAGCCCAGAGAGCGTTGCAGGGTAAGACCAGTACTATTATCTGGCCTGTGCCCCTGCGTATTCCCGATTCCTCCCTGATGTCGTACGCTTATACCGGCGATGTTGTGCTGCCTTTATCGCTGACTCTCCGTAAAGGAGACGCAGTTCAGAACCGGGTTGAGGTAAAGGCTCATGCGGACTGGCTGGTCTGTGCCAGTCTGTGTGTGCCCGAAAGCGGAGATTTTACACTTACGCTGCCGGTTGGTACCCCCGCACCTTCAGCGCAGGCACCTTTGTTTGAAGCCGCTGCACAAAATACCCCTGTTCCATCACCGTTTACTGCGACAATGACCCCGCAGGGATTGCTCAAAATCAGTGGTGGTCAGTTTTCAGAAAGATCGGTGAAAGAGGCCTGGTTCATGCCTGATCAGCCTGGCCTTATTAACCAGCCTGCTGAGCAGAAACTGAGAGTTGAAAATGGAGATGTGCTTCTTCAGCTCACGCTGCTGCCAGAGTTTAAGGGGCATCGTTCATTATCTGGTGTGCTTGTTCTTAAAGATGCGGATGGTGCGCAGCGTGCCCTGACACAGGCAATAACGGTAAGTGAGGCCCCTGCAGTCACGCCCTCTGCAGTAGCAGCGCATACTGGCCTGCTGAAGGAAATCGCTTTTGCGCTGCTGGGTGGGTTGATCCTTAACCTTATGCCCTGTGTTTTTCCTGTGCTCGCGATGAAGGCTCTGTCAGTTGCAAAAATGGGGCATGGTCAGCGTCATGCACAAATTGGCAGCGCAGCCTGTTATGCCGCCGGTGTGATGGTAAGCTTCCTGGCACTGGGCGGGTTGATTATGAGCCTGCGTGTAGCCGGGAGTGCCGCTGGCTGGGGCTTTCAGTTCCAGTCAACGGTGTTTGTCACGGCTATGACATGGCTTTTGTTTGTTATGTCTCTTAATCTGCTTGGTGTCTTTGAGTTTCTGCCGGTTTCAGCAGGGAGCGGGCTAAACGCACACAAACATGGTTATATGCATGATGTACTGACCGGCGTTCTGGCAACGGTGGTGGCATCTCCCTGCACCGCACCATTTATGGGCGTGGCTATAGCCGGTGCGCTTTCTGGTCCGCCTCTGGCGGGGCTGAGTGTGTTTGCGGCTATGGGGCTCGGGCTGGCAGCTCCATATCTGCTGCTTGTCCTGGTACCTGGTCTCGCCTCGAAAATGCCAAAACCAGGGCCGTGGATGCAGTATCTGCGTCAGTTCCTGGCTTTTCCTCTTCTGGCAACCTGCGTCTGGCTGGTCTGGGTGGCTACGCTACAGGGCGGAGCGCAGAGTGTGCTCATGCTGGCGAGCGGGCTGGTGATGCTGGCATTTTCAGCCTGGTTGTATGGCGTTGCCCAGGTACGTTTTATACAGCGTGGTATGACACACGGGCTTTATGGCGTGTATGGCCTGGCGATAGTGGTGTTTGTCGGGGCACTCAGCCTTTTGCCCATACTGGCCCAGAGCAGTGGCAACGTATCCCAGGCCCGTGCATCCGGCCTGCCAGAGGGTGTTGAAGCCTTTACTCAGGCCCGTTTTGACGAACTTAAAGCTCAGGGTAAGCCAGTGTTTGTTGATATGTCAGCAGCCTGGTGCATTACCTGTCTGGTGAATGAGCGCATAGCGCTTGATATTCCGGCAACCAGAGCGGCTTTTGCAAAATATGGTGTGACAGTAATGCGCGGTGACTGGACCAATCATAATCCGGCGATCAGTGCGTTTCTGAGCGCGCACGGGCGTGATGGTGTGCCACTTTATGTATACAGCCCGGCGCATGGGCCTGAGGTGACACTGCCTCAGATTCTTACGCCGGCACTGATTTTAAAAACGCTGGAGCAGTAAGCCGAAAGGCTTACTGTTTTACGTCCGGATGCATAATTTGTTCGAGACGTGCCTGCATTGCCCCGGCATCCAGCGTGGCGTCAATGCTGCCCTTATAGTGGGCATCCGGGTCCATGACGACGAAGGAGGGGGACATCTTCATGGTGTAGCCCCATTCGGGGTCTGATACTTTTTCGACAGGAGCATGATATTCGCGGGCAAGCTCAGCCAGAGCTTCAGGTGAAGCTGTGCCCGCTACAACACGTGTGCCCATATCATCAGTATACTGATGCAGGCGTGGGGCATTGTCGCGCTGCGGGTCGAGGCTGACAAAAATAATCGAGGCATTGCGCCGGTAAGGGTCAACCTTGTTCAGGGCCTCTGACATGTTGCGCAGGGCGGTCTCGCAGGCGTCCTGTGTGCAGTGGGTTGCGCCAAAAAGCACGACCATCCAGCGACCACGAAACATCAGGTCAGTCATTGAGCCGGTTGAGGCGTCCATCAGGCGAAAAGAGCCGCCCACCTCATTGCCATAATTGTTGAGTTTGACGCCATGCTGCATGGCAAGAAAAGTACCTGCCCCTGTGGCAATGCCAGCCGCGAGCAGGACAGTAAGGGTGACGGTGAGTACACGTTTATCTTTAGGGGTCATGGGTTAGTGTGCCTCTGCCCAGTTATTTCCGAT
Organism: Acetobacter sp. DmW_043; assembly: GCF_002153485.1. Lineage (NCBI taxonomy): Bacteria > Pseudomonadati > Pseudomonadota > Alphaproteobacteria > Acetobacterales > Acetobacteraceae > Acetobacter > Acetobacter sp. DmW_043. The sequence goes on from NZ_JOMN01000007.1 coordinate 30,538, forward strand.
ACCTGTTTCGACAACCAGCGGCACAGAGAGCTGTGCTGCGTTTTCCATAATATCGCGCACCAGGGCAGCAACACGCGGTGCCTCATCCTCACTGGTTTCGAATAAAAGCTCATCATGCACCTGAAGGAGCATGCGTGCAGACAAACCTGCATCTGCTATGGCACGGGGCAGGCGGACCATGGCACGTTTGATAATGTCAGCGGCCCCCCCCTGAAGCGGGGCGTTAATGGCCTGACGTTCGGCATATTGTCTGCGGGCTGCATTTTTATCGTGAATTCCTGGTACGTAGCAGCGTCTGCCAAATGAGGTCAGTACATAGCCCAGTTCACGGGCCTGTTCGCGCATACGCTCCATATAATCTCTGATACCGGGATAGCGTGTAAAATAGGCCTCGATATAGGTGCGGGCCTCACCTGGTGAGATGCCAAGCTGCTTTGACAGACCAAAAGCAGAAATGCCGTAGATAATGCCGAAATTAATAGCTTTGGCTTTGCGCCGGGTGAGGGAGTCAATCTCTTCAGCCGGAATGCCAAAGACCTCAGAGGCTGTACGGGTGTGAATATCCTGTCCCTGTGTAAAGGCCTCCCGCAGTGCAGGAATGTCAGCGGCATCAGCCAGCAGGCGCAGCTCGATCTGCGAATAGTCAGCTGAGATCAGTTTTTTACCTCTGGGCGCAATGAAGGCCTGCCGGATGCGTGTACCTTCTTCTGTGCGGACGGGAATATTCTGCAGGTTAGGCTCGTTGGAAGAAAGGCGGCCTGTGGTGGTAATTGCCATCTGAAACGAGGTGTGCACTCTGTCGTCTGTGGTAGCCTGACGCAATAGTGCATCGGTATAGGTACTTTTTAGTTTTGCCAGCTGGCGCCATGCCAGTACTTTCTCTGGCAGGGCATGTCCCTGATCGACCAGGTCCTGCAATACGGAGGAGTCAGTGCCCCATGCTCCGGCTTTGCCACGTTTACCGCCTTTAAGGCCCATCTCGTCAAACAGAATTTCACCCAGCTGACGTGGTGAGGCGACATTAAATTCACGCCCTGCTTCCGTGTGAATATCTGTCTCCATTACTGCCATACGGGTTGCAAAATCTTCTGACAAACGGCTCAGTGCTGCACGATCAATGGCAATGCCGGTTTTTTCCATCTCTGCCAGGACGGGCGAGAGTGGTCGTTCAATCTGTTCATACAGGGCAAGACACTGGTTTGCACGCATGGAAGGGTGCAACGCATACCACAGGCGAAGTGTGACATCGGCATCCTCTGCCGCGTAGTCAGTCGCTTTACTGACGGCCACCTGAGCAAAAGGAATTTTATTGCGGCCTGTGCCGGTAACGTCTGTATAGCTGATGGGCTTGTGCCCCAGATGCAGGGCAGACAGCTCATCCATTCCCTGCCCATGCAGGCCGGCGGACTGCACGTAAGAGAGCAGCATCGTGTCATCAGTCGGGCTGATGTCTGTAAAATCAAGGCCTGCACGGTCAAAGACCAGCAGGTCAAATTTGGCGTTCTGAAAAATTTTCAGCACGCTTGCGTCGGCCATCAGCGGGCGTAGCAGAGTAATGGCATCATCCGGGTTGAGCTGCTCGCCTGCAGGCTCTTCCAGGGTGCCCTGGTGGCGCAGGGGCACGTAACAGGCTTTGCCAGGTGCCGTCGCCAGCGAGATGCCAACTATACCGGCACTCAGCGGGTCAAGGCCGTCTGTTTCTGTGTCAACGGCGCACAGGCCGGCCTCCCGCGCGGCGGCAACCCAGCGTTCAAGCGCTTCAGCTGTTCGTACGGTATCATAACCGCTGTAAGGGGGGGCGGTAACTGTTTCAGAAATGCCGGTGTCGGCCTGAGCTTCTGTCGGGTTGACTGATGCTTCAGCTGTGGCGCGGGCTGCTCTGTGTGCTTCTGTGCCGGCATAGGTGGCCATACCCATACGGCTGATGAGTGAGCGAAAGCCCATGTTTTCAAGCCAGGCAGCCAGAGTTTCTTTTTCAGGTTCTTTTACGGTCAGTTCGTCAATAGCGACAGGCAGGGGAACGTCACAGGCCAGTTCAACCAGGCGGCGTGAGATGCGGGCTGCCTTTGCATGCTCGATCAGCATTTCGCGCTTTTTGGATTTTTTCATCTCTGGTGCAGCACTGAGCACAGCTTCGAGTGTGCCGAATTCATTAATCAGGGCAGAAGCCGTTTTAGGGCCAATGCCTGGCACTCCCGGTACGTTATCGCTTGAGTCACCCATTAATGCCTGCACATCAATCACTTTATCCGGGGTGACGCCGAATTTTTTTTCAACCTCGGCAAGACCAATGGGCTGTTGCTTCATGGGGTCAACCATGCTGACGCCATTGCCAATAAGCTGCATCAGGTCTTTGTCGGATGAGACAATAGTGCAGGTGCCGCCAATGGCCTGAACGGCACGGGCGTAGGAGGCAATCAGGTCATCGGCTTCCCAGCCTGGTAATTCGATGCCCGGCACATTGAATGCCCGGGTTGCATCACGTACCAGGGCAAATTGCGGGCGCAGCTCTTCGGGGGCTTCAGGGCGGTGAGCTTTGTAGGCCGGATATATTTCTGAACGGAAGGTGTGTCTGCCCGCATCAAAAATAACAGCCAGGTGGCTGCCTGCATGTTCACGCAGCAGGCGCGAGAGCATGTTGGTAAAGCCATAAACAGCATTAACCGGCACACCTGCCGGGCTGGTCATTGGTGGCAGGGCATGAAACGCGCGGAAGATAAAACCGCTGCCATCAACAAGGACAAGATGAGGTGTGGAGGTCTGAGTCATGATGCGGCAACCAGGTGAAGAGCTGTCAGAAACTGATGTGCCAGAAGCAGGGGCACATCAGTGGGATATGCGGCCTTGTGCCGGATGTCCAGAACGCAGAGCCGTTATCCTTATGTAAGCAGCCTGTAAGCGGCTATTTACTGAGAGTATGCAGCTTTTGTGAGAACTGCTCAAAATCGGGGGCGCCGTCACAGCCTGAAGGGCGGTGGTAGAGGCAAACAGAATCCTCTTTACATTTTATCTGCTGCCAGTCTGCTCCCGGAGAACCACTCTCTCCATACGTGCTGGTAATAAGGTAGTTATAATGCTGCTGTGTTGTTTTTACTTCCTCAGGTGAGGTCAGCAGGTAGAGAGGGATATGTTTTGTCAGCCCTGAATACCCGGCACCTATTTCCCGATAGGTGTCAGCCTGAGGGTCTGTCAGCAGTCCGATGCCACAAATATCATGCCGGTGTGTCGCCTGTAATTCAAAGCTGATGCCATAATTGCCGCGTGAGAGATAAGGGGTGTAGCTGCTGTAAAAAGCAAAGAGCAGTAAGAGGCTCAGCCCTGCAACAGGCATGGCTGCAGGGCTGAGCCTGGCGATAATATGCGTATAGCATCCGCAGGCTGCACAAAAGACCAGAAGCGGTATAGCAGAATAAACAAAGCTGACTTCTTTGTGTGGGATAAGAGAATGATAAAAAACAATAAAAATAGCAACCAGCAGGGGTATTCTTCTCTCTTTGCCACTTTTAATGCAAAAGAAAATCAGAGCAGGAAATAAAGCGCCCCACAGCAGGGCATATTTTTGCACATAATAGCCAGGCCATTTTTTGCCAAAGCTGTTCGCAACGCCCAGTGTCTGATTATAGTGATAGTTTCTGAAAACAGACTGAAAAGCCTGCTCCAGCGTCAGATAATCTGTCAGGCCAAGCGCAGTAACAGGTATTAAAGCAGCGAGGCAGCCGATGAAAAATGGTTTTATTTTGCCTTTTTGAAGCAGGAAGAGGAACGCCAGGGCGGAAGCAGGGGCTATCTGAAACCTGACGGCAGCGGCCAGACTTAAACAAAAGCCTGAAACAGCGGCCAGAAAAAAGCAGATTCTTGTCGTGCTTTCCTGGCGATATGCAACAAGACAGATAACGCCCACACATAAAACATTCCCAGCCAGAAACTCCCCCAGTGTGCGAATGCCACCGCTGAGAATGTCAGGCCAGAACGCAGCAGAGACTCCGAGTGTCCACGCCATTGCGCTGCCGCCATTGCGCCAGCCGTACCAGAAAAAAGCAATAACAACCGGCAAAGAAAAGAAAGCGGTGCAGACTCTGATAAACAGTAGTTGTTGTGTGATGCCACAGGCTGCACCGATTTTCATAAGCTGAGCGATAATACCAGGTACCAGCCATGAGCGAATACCGGCATGCCATTCCCAGGTGGTTATGCCGGTTCCAAATGCCAGTTTATGTGCCGGTTCCATATACTGAAAAATTTCATCTGGTCGCCAGGGTTGTGGCCACACAATGGCGACCAGCAGGCGGGCTGCAAATGCCATGAAAAGGCATAAAGTGAGCGCGCTGTAAAAGCCAGGGCGGGCGCCTGATGGCCTCAGAATATGCAATGTCGTCTCCCTGTGCATTTTCTCAGTATGGAAGTTTCCGCCCGTATGACAGAAGGCAGAGGGCGTCAAGCAAAAGGGATGACTGTCCGGAAGGATAAGTCAGATGCACAATAGTATAATGCTGGCAGTATCAATATATGCCAGAATAAAAAACACCCGTAAGTAAGAAGGAGGAGCACTGTTATGTCACAGAGCACTATATCTCCCGGCCAGGAAGATGAACGCGAACGGCGTCTTCAGCTTCTTCTGGCGCGTTTGCCTGTAAAAATACAGAATTATGTAGCGCGCCTGCGCCGCTCTGAAGCAAAGTGGACCCGTATTCCAGCTGGTGTTTTATTTATTCTTGGTGGGTTTTTATGGTTTTTGCCTGTGCTGGGCATATGGATGCTGCCCCTTGGCTTATTGCTGCTCTCAGATGATGCCCCCCTTTTAAGGCGGGCAAGCGGCGTTATTCTCGAATGGATAGAACGTAAACACCCGAAATGGATGGGTTTGAAAGACTAAAGATTTTATTGGAGAGATGGCTTAAAACCACTTTAAAAAGTGGTGCCCAAGGGCGGAATCGAACCACCGACACAGCGATTTTCAGTCGCTTGCTCTACCAACTGAGCTACTTGGGCACTGTAAGCCTTACAGCGTGAGAGGGGTGTATCTCACCCCGCTCAGATGATCAAGAGACTAAATGCGCTTTCTGTTAATTTTCTTCGTTTTTTTCTGAAGGTTCGGCCGGGACAGGAATACTGTAAGTGCCATTAAACCAGCGGCCCAGGTCAATGTCAGCGCAGCGGCGTGAACAAAAAGGCCGTGTTTCATGGTTTGCCGGCGCTTTGCAGATGGGGCAGGTAGCAGTTTTAGTCATTTGTGTCTGTTCTCCAGCTTAAGTCGGGCAAAGAGGGATCAGATTTTAATGTAAATGGTTTACCCCGCAGGCGGGCACAGTCAGCCACAGTCTGCGGTATCGTTTCAAGAATAGCAATCAGCCGCAGGCTGCCACGCAGTTGAGTTGCCTGGGCTGCATCTTCGCTGCACATAGCTCTCAGCGCTGCCAGAGCACGCCCCTGAGGGGAGGTAAGCAGTTCAGGTAATGAGGGATGTATGCGGGCCCGTACAATTTCAATCAGCCCCAGCGCTGTAATATCCAGGCAGCGTGGCTGTAGCGGGTCAGCTTTAAGCATGGCTCTGACAGGTTCAAGCAAAGCCTGACGTTTTTTGACAGCGAGACCTGCCGGGTCAATGAGAATAGCCCCGGAAAGGTTTCGCAGCCTGATCTGGTGCAGTAAGGCAGGCAGGGCATCACGGTTAGCAGCAAACTGGGCGGTTTGCTTGGTCTGCCCTGAAGCAGAGGGAGGGGCATCCATATCAATTGCGATGAGTGCCGGTGTGGGAGTAATGCTTGCACTCATCCTGCCGGGGAGTGTGACGATTGTATCTGCCAGCGCATCACATGCCTGATTGATGCTGGCTGGTACAGGCTGAAATAATCTGCGCCGTCTGTCACGTAAAGCTGGTGGGATAAGCGCTGCGGCCTCAGGGCTGTCAGCACATAACTCAGCCTGTGGCCAGAGCTGAGCCAGTCGTTCAAGCGGGGTTGGCCCGCGGCTTATAAGGCCTGGCTGTGATGAGGCTGGCAGGTCGGGCTGTGTGCCTTGTGGCAGGCGCAGGCGCAGGCCTTTACCGCCAAGGGCCGCGCGCGTGACCTGCACAATCAGGTTATGCCCTTCGGTAAGCTGCGCCTGGTTGCCAGAGAGAGACAAAAAGCCTTGCTGCCCGCCCAGGCCGATATTGACAAATGCACCGCCCATAGCAGGTAAAAGTGTCGCTATACGTCCGTGATACAGGTCCCCCACACCGTCGGGAAAATCAGGTCGCCAGAGAGTATAGTCCAGGAGTTCATCGTCCTGAACGACAGCAAGGCGCAGTTCTCCGGGCGTGTAAGCCAGGTAAAGTTGCTGTGTCACGGCAGCCAGTTGCCAGGTTGTCCACGCAGCAGCTGTGCTGTCTCGAACAGTGGCAGGCCAATAACGGCTGAAGCACTGCCTGAGATAAAGCGTATAAAGCCTGCGGCATGCCCCTGCAGAGCATAGCCACCAGCTTTGCCCTCCCAGTCGCCGGCATCAAGTAATGCGTCAATCTGATAATCAGAAAGACGCGAGAACGTAACAACGGTTTCTGTTACCCGCTCACAGGTGCGTCCCTCAGGCCAGGCAGCAGAGGGCATAAGCCTGATTGCGGTCATAACAGTATGACGACGACCAGAGAGCATGCTCAGGCACTGACGTGCTGTAGCTCTGTCTTCCGCTTTGGGCAAAATGCGCCGCCCGAGCGTGACAACAGTATCCGCCCCGAGAATTAAAGCCGGGTCAGAGAGCTGCTCAGCCACACGCCGGGCTTTTTCATCAGCCATACGCTTTACATACTGACGTGGCGGCTCATCACGCCTGGGTGTTTCGTCAATACTGGCAGGCAAAACACGGTCAGGCACCAGCCCGAGCTGAGCCAGAAGGTCCAGCCTGCGGGGTGATGCTGATGCCAGGACAAAAGCCGGGCGTGTTGCATTGTCGCTGCCGGGTGCCCCAGGCATTGTCATGATGCTTACTTGAAGCGGAAGGTAATACGACCTTTGCTCAGGTCATAGGGGGTCATTTCAACATTGACCCTGTCACCCGCCAGAACACGAATGCGGTTTTTGCGCATTTTGCCGCTGGTGTGGGCCAGAATCATGTGTTCGTTGTCAAGTTTGACACGAAACATTGCGTTGGGCAGGAGTTCGGTGACTGTGCCGCTAAATTCAATCATGTCCTCTTTAGACATGGCATCCTTCGTTCATTTTAGGGTCTCATCAAGGTTGTGTTGTGCAGGTATGGGTGAGTGCCAGCCTGCGGTCAAGCGTTAGGTGTATTTTTCGTTAGTGCATCAAGCCGGGCAGAGATGCTCAGAGCGTGTGCTTCAAGCCCTTCAGCGGTGGCCAGAGCGACCCCGGCAGGGCCGATGCGTTTCAGGGCTTCAGGCCCGCCTGCCAGGAAAGTTGTGCGTTTCATAAAGTCGAAAACAGAGAGGCCTGAGGCAAAGCGTGCCGTGCGTGATGTGGGTAGTACATGGTTGGGGCCGCCGACATAATCTCCAACAGCTTCAGGGCAGTAACGACCAAGGAAAACCGCGCCTGCGTGGCGTACACGAGCCAGCAGAGGCTCAGGGTCATCGACCATCAGTTCAAGATGTTCAGGGGCCAGGCGGTTGGCCAGTTCTATGGCTTCGTCAAAGTTGCGTACAACAAGAACAGCGCCGTTACGCTCCCAGCTGGTGCTGGCAATAGCTGAGCGGGTCAGTACTTTGAGTTCGGCCTCAACAGCGGCTGTCACAGTGTCAGCAAAAGAGGCTTCAGGTGTAATCAGAGTCGCCTGAGCTTCTTCGTCATGTTCGGCCTGTGCAAGCAGATCAAGTGCAATCAGACGCGGGTCAGTGTTCGAGTCGGCAATAACCACCACGTCAGAAGGTCCGGCAATGCTATCAATGCCGACATGCCCGAACACCTGACGTTTAGCTTCAGCCACATAAGCGTTGCCCGGGCCAACAATGCGGTCTACCGGGCTGATTGTCTGTGTGCCATATGCCATGGCTCCGACTGCCTGTGCTCCGCCCACACGGTAAATTTCGGTTACGCCGGCGCGTCGTGCGGCGGCAAGAACCAGTGGGTTAATTATACCGTCAGGTGTTGGCACACACATTGCCAGGCGTTGTACGCCTGCAACCCGTGCCGGGATGGCGTTCATTAATACTGATGAGGGGTAGGCCGCCTTGCCGCCAGGTACATACAGGCCGGCTGCATCAAGGGGAATCCAGCGCATGCCCAGTGTCATACCTGCGTCATCAGTATAGCGGGTATCTTTAGGGAGCTGAGTTTTATGAAATGATTCAATACGGGTGGCTGCCAGGTCGAGGGCCTCAAGCAGTTCGGGGCTGACTTCAGCGCATGCCTGCTCAATTTCGTCTGCTGTGAAAGCCAGCTTATCAGGTGTGAGTGGCAGGCGATCGAATTTTTCGGTCAGAGCGCAAAGCGCGGTGTCTCCTTCTCTGCGTACCTGTGCGAGAATGGCAGCAACGGGTTCATTAACCTTGTCGCTTTGTTCTTCGCGTGAGGCAAGGAGAGAAGAGAAGCCGGCCTCAAAGCCTGAATCACGAATATCGAGCCGTTTCATGACAGTGCATGCACCTTTTAGACTGTGGCAAGTGGAAGGGAAGTTTTACAGGCTGCGCGGAATGTATCGAGAATAGCTGTAATTTCTTCAGGACGGGTTTTAAGAGCTGTGCGGTTTACGATGACGCGGCTGGTAACACTGGCAATCGTCTCGACCTCACGCAGGCCATTAGCACGCAGAGTTGAGCCGGTATCAACCAGGTCAACAATCAGGCGGGACAGGCCCAGCATAGGGGCCAGTTCCATCGCGCCATGCAGGTGCACAATATTGGCGTTAATGCCACGTGCAGCAAAATAACGGCGTGTAATAGCAGGATATTTTGTAGCCGCCCGCACTTCAGACCATTGTGACCATTCATCAGCACTATGGGGCAGGTTTTCAGGCTGTGCGACTGAAATACGACATTTACCAATGCCCAGATCAAGGGGGGCATAAATGGCGGGGTAGTCAAATTCCATCAGCACATCGGCGCCACAAATACCAATATGTGCACCGCCTGTGGCGACAAAAGTTGCTACGTCAAATGACCTGACACGCACAACATCAATATTTGGATTGCTTGTCGGAAAGCGTAGTTTGCGGCTGCTGTCGCCCAGGCAGTCGTCAGAGGGGGTCAGGCCAGCCTGTTCGAGGAGTGGCGTAACAGCCTTGAGAATACGCCCCTTTGGCAGAGCCAGAATAAGAGGCTGGTGGTCTTTCGTGGCAGGCTGAGGCGCGGTCATGAAACTTCCGGTCGGGACAAAACAGAGAACACGAATGTTCCTAGCACAGGAGGCTGATGCGGCAAAGATTGAGAGAGAGGAGGCCGGGCCTCCTCTCTGCTCACGATTGTTTTAAATGTTAGCGACGCCACCATCCGGTGCGGGGACGACCTTTGGGGGCCTCGTCACTGATCACAACAGGCTGCACCACTGAAGGGTCAGCATCGTTGTCTGTGCCGGCCTTCTCTGGTGCGGAGCTTTCGCTTTCAGCAGCTTCAGCTTTTTTCGAAGTGCGTCTGCGTCGGGCAGGTTTTTTCTCCTGCACGGCCTCACCACTGTCTTCAGCTACGACTTCCGGCTCCTTTTTGCGGGCTGGTTTGCGGCGTGTCTTAGGTTTATCTTCAGTCGCGACTGCTGGCTCATCAGCCTGTACCGGTGCGGCAGAATCATCCTGTGTGACCACTTCACCAGTCTCTGTCGCTTCAGCTTCAGTCTGTTTGGCGCGGCCAGAGCGTCTGCGCCTTGAGTTGCGGCTTTTCTGTGGCTGATCCCCGGTTTCTTTTTCAGCAGGCTCCGGTGACGTTACGTTGTCTTTGCTGACAGTTGCAGTTGCAACAGCTCTGATAACAGGCTCCTGATAGTCTGAAGTTTCCTCGGTCGGATCTTCATCAGTCAGATCAAACATCTCCACTTCATCACCGAACGGATTAGCGGGTGTTGGCCCTCTCCAGATCGGCACATGTCTGACAGCTTTGTTATCGTTTTGCTCAGACTGTTTGGCCTGCTGCTGTTCCGGACGGCGCACGCGTGAATGACGTGTACGACGTCTGCCTGGCATCAGAGCGTGTTCGGTCTGTGCAACATCCGGCTGTTCATCAGACGGTTCCGGCGTGTCAGAGGATTCTGACTGTACATGCTGAGGCGCGTCAGACTGGTTCTGGTCATTATGCTGCTGCGCACGGTCCTCGCGGTTACCCCCGCGGCGGCGGCGGCGGCGGCGGCGGCGGGGCTCTTCTTCGCCTGCAGCCGGGGCCGTTGCAGAGATATTCTGCTCGCTGGTTTCAGCCGGTGTTTCGGTCGCAACGATCTGTGCTGCTGGTGCAGTTTCAGCGGCCAGAGGCGCATCAGCGGGGGTAGTAACGGGTGAAGAGAAGCGCTCTTCTCTGCCGCTGGCCTGCTGGCGTTCGATACGAATTTCAGGGGCAGGCAGTGTATTGTCAGCCGCAAAGAGAATTCTGACGCCGTGACGTTTCTCTGTTTCTGCAACCCATGAGCGTTTATTGTTGAGGATGTAGAGAGCGATATTGCCGTCAACATATACAGTCAGTGCAGAGGCCCTGCGACGATTGACTTCTTCTTCAATGGCACGAAGTACGTGCAGCGCAGAGCTTTCAATGCTGCGTATCATGCCAGTGCCATGGCAGTGCGGGCAGGGTGCAAACACCGCCTCTGCGACAGAGGGGCGCAGTCTCTGCCGTGAAAGTTCCATCAGGCCAAAATGGGAGATGTTACCCATCTGAATACGAGCCCGGTCATTACGTAGCGCATCTTTCATGCGGCGTTCGATCATGACGTTGTGGCGTCGGGATTCCATGTCAATAAAATCAATGACAATCAGGCCGGCAAGGTCACGCAGGCGGAGCTGACGGGCAATTTCGTCTGCTGCTTCCTGGTTGGTGCGGAAAGCTGTTTCTTCGATATTTCTCTGGTTTGTGGCTTTACCTGAGTTAATATCGATAGCAACCAGAGCTTCTGTCTGGTTGATGACCAGGTAACCGCCAGAACGCAGCGACACAGTCGGGGAGAAAATAGCGTCGAGATGACCTTCGACATGGTAATGCGTGAAAAGTGACTGGTTATTGCGGTTCCACAGCCTTATTTTGTCGGCATGCTGCGGCATAAGCAGGCGCATAAAGTCACGGGCAGCTTTCCAGCCGGCTTCACCATCAACCAGAATTTCACTGATTTCACGCGTATAGCCATCGCGGATAGCGCGCTTGACGAGGCTTGCTTCTTCATAAATCAGCGTGGGTGCCAGAGACTGCAATGTGTGGTCACGAATGTCGTCCCACAGGTGCAGCAGATACTCGCAGTCACGCGTAATTTCGGGGCCAGGGCGCTGGGCACCGGCTGTGCGGACAATCATGGCCATGCCGCGTGGCAGCTCAAGGTCAGAAATAATGTCGCGCAGGCGGCGGCGATCGGGCACTGAGGTGATTTTGCGTGATACACCACCCCCACGCAGTGCGTTGGGCATCAGCACACAATAGCGACCAGCCAGAGAAATATAGGTCGTCAGCGCAGCGCCTTTATTGCCACGTTCTTCTTTGACAACCTGCACCAGAATAACCTGGCGACGATGGATCACTTCCTGAATACGGTAATTGCGCAGAAATCTGGCAATACGCTTTTGTATCAGGGCTTCGTCGCCGGTGTCTGTTTCGCCGCCAACATAATCAGGCGCATCGTTGCGTGAACGTGTACGTGCTTCAGGGACTTCATCACCCCCTTCAAAAGCCGGCGAATCGTCCTCGGCTACAGATGCAGCAGTATCGTCGTCTGTTTCAGATCGTGCTTCAGGTGGCTCTTCGCTTTCTTCGCGTTCGGCCGCCTCAAGGAGGGCCTCTTCTTCAGCCTGAAGGGCCAGTAGCTGTTCGCGGTCTGCAACAGGAATCTGGTAGTAGTCGGGATGAATTTCGCTGAAAGCAAGAAAACCGTGGCGGTTGCCACCATAATCTACAAAGGCGGCCTGAAGGCTTGGCTCAACACGCACAACGCGCGCCAGGTAGATGTTCCCTTTAAGCTGTTTTTTTGCAGCTATTTCAACATCATAATCTTCAAGCCGGTTTCCACCCATTACCGCAACACGCGTTTCTTCCGCATGTGTTGCATCGATTAGCATACGCTTGGACATCAAAAACAAAACTCCGATGCTGCGGGGGCCAGCCTGTCAGATCTGTACGTCGTGACGAACGGATCTGCGACAGGGGCGCTTCCGGCAGGCATGAATAATCACTCGACAGAAAAAAATCGGAACATGTAGCCTGGAGAACGTCGTGCTGGCACAGGCAGAGCTCTGCCTGTGATCTGATCACGTATCTGACGTTCCGGGCCTGGGCTACACTCATAAATCCTTCAATCACTTAATAGTCCTGCTTTCATGTCTGCGATGGTGGTGCGGAATGACCTTAAATAACGCACGCTATCTGCCGCATTCAGTTCAGCATCCAGAAAACAGTAACAGGGCACACAAAAGCCTGTTATTGCTTTTATATGCCGCTATTATCAACCATGACGCAAAGCAGAAGAATGCGCAAGTCATTCAGGCCTGCTACTTTTTTACAGCATGACGCGGCTGACATTTTGCGGGCATGTTGTGATTACGGGTTGTATACTGTTACGAAATGTTTTTTCATGAGCAGACTGGCCAGAATCGTGGTACATCACGAGGTTAGTGCAGGCAGGATAAGAAACAGGCCGCGTAGACTGGCCATAATATGACCTGAAAGAAAGATCATGTTCGAACTGGCGCGCAGAAAATTGCTGACTGTTACGGGTGGTGCTTCTTTACTGGGCAGTATCGTGCCTGCTGCGGCTTTTGCCTCAGGCACTCACAGGGTTACTTCGTCTGGTCATTCAACGCTTCATGCTCCTGCCATCACAGGGAGGGCACGTCCTGCCTTACCTCTTGTGATGCTTGATCCGGGCCATGGCGGTAAGGACCCCGGGGCGATTGGTTTTTCAGGTACCTATGAAAAGCATGTGGCTGAAGCAGCTGCGACAGAACTCCACCGTCAGCTCATTGCAACGGGGCGTTATCGTGTGGCGATGACGCGCACGAGTGATCATTTTATTCCGCTTGATGGTCGTGTGGAAATGGCGCATCAGCACGGAGCTTCCCTGTTTATTTCTATGCATGCTGACGCGCTGCTGAATAAATCAGTGCGTGGTGCCAGTGTTTATACACATTCGCATGGCGCTTCTGATTCGCAGACGGCGGCACTGGCCCGGACAGAGAACAGCGCTGATCGTTATGGCGGGCCGCTTGTACGTGGCGCCACACCCGAGGTTCAGCAGATTCTGGCCAGCCTGGTGACGGAAGAGGCGCGTAAGGGATCAGCCTCTATGGCCGGTGCTGTTGTGTCATCTTTTAAAAATCGTATTAATCTTTTGCCGCATCCTCAGCGTCATGCTGCTTTTGCCGTTCTTAAGTCAGCACAAATTCCATCTGTTCTGGTTGAAATGGGGTTTATGTCGAATCGTCTGGATGAAGCAGCCCTGCGTCAGGCGGGTCACAGGGCTATGGTCGCTGGTGTAATGTGCCAGGCAGTTAATCGTTATTTTGCCTCTGAAGGTGCCGGTCTGTCAGGCTGAGCTGCATTTTGTCGCCATAAGGCCAGTGAGAGAGCGCAGACAATGCCGGCACAGGCGCCAAGTCCCAGCCAGATCATCACGCCGGTTTGCCAGTCCGTGTGCAGGCTGAGGAGCAGCGCTGCGCCTGGCAGTAAAAATCGTACATAACGCAGTGTAGTGATGGGTAAGGGTGAGGGTGCTATCAGTTTGCGCGTACGCGGCTGCACGATTTCGTGTGCCAGAAAGCCTGTAAACCACAGCAGAAAAATAAGTATAAAGATCATGACGTTTTTTTTATCAGGCGCATGGCAGCAACAGCTGCGGCAGTGGCTGTTATAAGGCACCATATATCAACAGTGCATGACAGAGCTATGTTGCGCGGAGTGGGGTGAGGCACCATGAGTGCATCAGCTATGGGCAGGCCTACGCCCAGTGCTGCCAGAGTTATCAGCTGCATCGTCCATGCGGCAAAAGGGCGTCTGGCGAGCGAAAAGCAAATTGCCTGCGTGGCTGAGAGTGTCCATGTGGCGAAGAATACGCTGACTTCAGCTTCGGCCCGCCCTGGAAAAGAAACTGGTATCAGTCTGTTTGCCCATAGAAATGCCAGCGCACTGATGGGAAGACCCACGACTGTCAGAATGCAAAACCCTTCCGCCAGTTTATAAACAGTCATGTCACCGGATATACGGCGGCGTTTGATCAGAAAGAGCACCAGGCCACTGATAATGAGGATGGTGCAGCTCAGGCCTGAAAGAAAATAAAGCCAGGACAAAACAGAGGTTGAAAAACGTGCATGGTGCAGGCCGCGTGCGAGCTGAAAAGGCCTGTCGGCTGTGCTGTCATGTGTAATGATGCGTAAAAAATGCCCGTCATTACGGTCAAAAATGGCCTGATCGCGCGTGAGAAAAAGACTGGAATAATCACTGCGTGAAATGCGTATGTCTTCTGGCGTGAAGAGGATAAATCCACATTCCTGTGTATTCAGGCGTTTTTTTGTCTCTTCAATCAGCGGGAAAAGGGGCGGAAGAGCCGTTGTTTCGATATGTCTGGCAGGTGTGGCTGCCGCAGGGCGTGGCTTTTGTGCAAACAGGCTGTAAGGCTGAATAATTGTGCCGGTGTAGGTTATGAGCAGCAGAAAAGGCAGAAACAGAACGCCTGTTAGCAGATGTGCGTCAAGCCAGGCACGGGGTCTGGGGCCAAAGGGACGAAACAGGACCATGTCGGGCCATATGGACCGCAGATGTATGATAAGGCCTGAGAGCAGTGCAACGAGCAGAAACAGTCCGGCCAGGCCGGTCAGAATACCCCCCACAATCCGACCGCTGTGAAGTGTATAATGAAAATTATAAAAGAACTGACCGCCTTCGGTGTCGCGTCCTTTAAGAAGGAGCCCTGTTGCAGGGTCATAAGCAGGGCCGGTGAAAGCAGTGCCGTTATAGTGCAGCACTCTGAGCACCGGGTCACGGGCTGAAGGCAGGTTAATAAAAACGGCGCGTCCCTGTTTTTGATTATGCAAAACTGCATCAGCTGCTGTTTGTAATGCTTCAGGCGTGATGTGGTGTGATGGACTGAGCGGAACCTCGGGCTGCATCCATTGCGTTATTTCCTGATCAAAAACAGTCAGGGTGCCGGTGAGGAAAATACAGGCCAGTACCAGCCCGGCGATAAAACCCACCCAGCTGTGCAGCCAGCCCATATGCAGGCGAAAAGTCTCACGTATTCCGGGCTTAGTCATTACAGCGCCAGGTTTTTTATTACGATGCCACTGACACTTAAAAGGACCAGAAACCACAAACCCCATTTGTGCATGCGCGCACCATAACCAATGACAATAAGTGCAGGGATGAAGGCTGTCGCAAATGCAGTTATGGCCATAGCGCCCTGGGCAGGGTTAAGGCGGCTGGCTGCTGTGAGCAGGTCTGCCCATGAGAGGGCAGCACTCCAGGCGAGGCAGCCGGCGCAAAGCAGCCATAGCACGCGGTGCCATGGCATTAGTCGCACTGCTGGTTTGCGCAGCTTATGTGCGTTCTGCGTGAGGGAGGTGTGCTGAGCGGGAGAAGAGGAAAGTGCCGGCAAGAGATTCGCGCTTCTTCAGGTTTAGACATCCGCCTTATAGCAGAGCTGTTTGAAATAGTCATTGAGAATGTTTCTCATTTGCGTATATAAGGCCGCTCAATTGAACCCCTCTCAGAATGTGTGATTACTCATGTTACCTCGTCAGCGGTCAGCTTCCCGAATTTTTACGTGTCTTCTCATGACAGGTTTTATGAGTGGCGGTGTTTTTTCGGCTCAGGCAGCAGAGACAGTATCCGATCATAAAAAAAATATAGTCAAAACCAGGGAGAGTGATGCGAACGAAAAAGCAATTGAGGCGAGAGAGGATGAACAGCTGGTTGTTACGGCCAGTCGTCGTAACCGTATGGAAGTGGGCAGCGGCGGGCAGCTTGGCGCACTTGGCACAAAACGTGGGCTTGATGTGCCGTTTAATATCCGCAGTTACTCTTCCAGCCTGATTGCAAACCAGCAGTCGCAGACACTGGGGCAGGTTTTGCAAAATGACCCCTCTGTGCGTACGACCATGGGCTATGGCAATTTTTCTGAGATGTTTGTTATCCGGGGTTTTGTACTGAATAGTGATGATATTGCTATTAACGGGCTTTATGGCATTACCCCGCGTCAGCTTGTCTCTCCTGAGCTATATGATCAGGTGCAGATTCTTAATGGTGCCAGCGCGTTTCTTAATGGTGCAGCCCCGAGTGGTTCGGCGGTTGGCGGCAACATTAATCTGATGTTTAAACATGCTGAAAAAACACCCGTTACGCGCGTCACAGGCGGCTATACCAGCAGCGCGATGGGAGAAGGAAGTATCGATGTTGGCCGACGCTTTGGTGATAATAAAAATTATGGGTTCAGACTGAATGTCGCCGGTCGTGACGGAGAGGATGCTATCCAGAACGAGCGCCGTCACAGTGTTGTGGTGGGAGCCGATTTTGACTGGCATAACGACAACACCCGCATTTCAGTGGATATGAATTACCAGAATCAGGGGGTGAATGGCGGGCGGTCTGCTGTGTTTCTGGGGAGTGATGTTACGCGTGTGCCACGTGTACCGTCAGCTTCAAAAAACTATGGTCAGCGCTGGGCCTATAATGATCTGAGTTATATTTTCGGGATGCTGAATGCTGAGCATGACCTGACAAAGCATATTACACTTTATGGTGCTTTTGGCGGTATGGGGGCGAACGAAAAGGGGCTATATTCTAACCTGACTGTTAAAAATGTCAGCACAGGTGATGGTACTAATGGCAGTATGTATGTGCCTTATGTACAGACCAATGAAAGTACCCGTGCAGGCCTCAGAGCCCATTTCAATACTGGGTTTTTTAAGCATGAAATTAATGCGGGTGGTAACGGATTGTGGGAGGATACAGCTACAGCCTATGCTATGTCGTTAACGCCGGCCGCAAATAATTTATACCATCCTCAATACTCTGCTCCATTAAACAACTCTTATGTTGGTGGTAATATTCATAACCCTAAAACAAAAAACACAACGCGCCTTTATAGTCTGTTCTTCTCTGATACGGTGACCTTCTGGCATGACCGTATCGCGCTGACTGCAGGCTTTCGTTACCAGAGTATGCTCATCAACGCTTTTGATTATAACACCCGTGCCCGCACCGATCATTATAATGAGGGTGATTTTACACCGGTTGTCGGCCTGGTTTTTCATCCCACGCGCCGTACATCTGTTTATTTTAACCGTATCGAGGGGTTGTCTCAGGGGCCGGTGGCTGCGGGCACGAATATTGTTAACCTCGGAGAGGTATTTCCGCCTTATAAAAGTGTTCAGTATGAAGTGGGTGCAAAATATGACACCGGCCGCTTCACTACGACACTCGCGTTTTTTCAGATATCGCAGCCGCAGGCTTATCTGGCCGCGACAGCTCAGAGCGATTATTATCGTTTTACAGCGAATGGAATGCAGCGTAACCGCGGTGCGGAGCTGAATGTTAATGGCACTATTATGAAGGGGCTGCGCTTTAACGGAGGGGCGACCCTTATTGATGCCCATATTGTTAAGGGCGATAATAAAGGGAAAACAGCTATTGGTGTGCCGAACTACACGCTGAATGCTAACCTTGAATATGACCTGCCTTTTTTGCAGGGAGGCACAGTGGTTGGTCGTGTTGTTAATACGGGCAAGCAGTGGGTTAACGCAGGTAATACCATGCACTTGCCTGTATGGACCCGTTTTGATGTCGCTATGCGTTACACTTTTGCTGTGAAGCATAAGCCAATGACATTGCGTTTTAGCGTCGATAATATTGCCAATAATCGTTATTGGGCGTCTTCTCTCGGAGGATATTTGATGCAGGGGGAACCACGCACCTTTAAATTCTCGTTTACGACAGATTTATAATCAAAAAAATGCTGACTGAAGAACTGGTTTTTCTATTTTAAAAAACGGTTTTCAGTCAGTTTTTTATATCTGCGGCCGGAAGAACACCCCGCTTAATTGCGTAACGGGTTATGGGTGAAACGATGAGCCAGAGCTGACGAGTCAGCTGTCTGAGGGAGCAGGCCAAGCAGTTGCAGCTCATCACAATACTGAGCAACCTGCTCGCGTAGTTTCTGCCCTGTAATCGCCTGTATGACCGGTTCTTTCTGGAGCATCCGGAATATGGTCTGTGCGTTTAATCCGTCAGATGTCTGGGCCATAAGAGTAGCGGTTTCCTGCAAATGAGTGCGGGACCATTTTGCAGCATCTTTCAGGGCCAGAGTGAGTGCTGTTGCTGCATCTGCTTCGGTGTCAGGGGCAGTATGGCTGATACCAAGTACCAGGTTTGTACGCTCTGAATAAGCGCCCGTTGTACTGCCTGCCAGTTCAGAAAATACGCCTGGCTGCGTGCTGAGCAGCTGCCATCCTTGCGGGTCATCAGTCACTATCGCGTCCGCTTCAGCGAGCGTATCCGGCGCTGTCAGTGTGGCATCAGGTACGATTTTCCAGTTTATTTTCTCCATAGAGTTCATGCCCTTGCGGCGCATCATGGTGGCGAAAAACAATTTTCCTGCATTGTTGTGCTCGTCAACCAGAACAGTACGGTTCAGGAGCTGGTTAAGTCTCTGAATGCCTGTCGCGCGCCGCACGAGGAGGCGAAATGTTCCTGGCTGTACCCCCAGAATAAGGCTGGCGGCCAGTCCCTGATTGAGATGTGTTAACCATGTAGTGGCGGGTGCAACCGCAAAAGAGGCCTCTCCTTTTGCCAGGGCCGTTATAGCCTCATCCCCGTCTTCAGGCGGGTTGTTAAAGGGCAGGAGATCGAGATTGTAGTGCGTAAGAAAATTTTTCTGCGCAGCAACATTCAGAACCGGGCTGTTATCTGCGTCAGGCCATGCCAGGCGTATCTGGTGGTAAAGGCCATCAGCTCTGCGGCGGGGGTGATGATGCCTGTGCAGATGGTACAGCTCAGCACTGCCTGCGGCTGCCGCTCCGGCTAATCCACAGAGCAGAAACGTGCGGCGCGGGAAAGTGCCGGGAGGGGGGCCTGACATGCTCATGTTCCTGATCTTTCTAACGCGGAGAGATCTGTACTGTCACGGCAGAAACAGTTGCGATAAAAAAAATAAAAAAAATCACATAAGGGGGTTTACGAGCCCCGCCAAATGCGGTTATACGATGCCTCGCTGATCCCGAATAGCTCAGTTGGTAGAGCAAGCGACTGTTAATCGCTGGGTCGTAGGTTCGAGTCCTACTTCGGGAGCCAGCCTTTTCATAAAAATATAAATATTGTTTCTCCAGGGTGCTAATCATTGCGTCTTCTGACTGTATACGCGTGTGCCGGGCAGAATCTGGTGGAGCTGCGTTATCAGCAGCTCCGGGGTAGTATCAGCGCAGGGCCGCAATGCCGGTCAGTTCGACTTTCCATGCCGGGTTAGCCAGTTTTGCTTCAACTGTTGCTCGGGCTGGTTTATTATCCTGGTCTAACCAGGCGTCCCATGCTTTGTTCATTTCTGTAATATCGTTGATATCAGTCAGAAAAATCTGAACGGAGAGAAGACGGCTTTTGTCAGTGCCAGCCTTGCTGAGCAGAGAATCAACCTGGCGCAGAATGTCAGCCATCTGTCCTTTTACATCAAGTGACGGATCATCAGCGACCTGACCAGCCAGGTGAATCAGACCATTATAGATAACTGCGCCACAAAGGCGTTCTTCGGGCTCAAGGCGCGTAATATCGCTCATGACAGGCTCCTGTGTCAGAAAAGAAAGCCTCAGCTTAGAGGCATATTATCAATAAGACGAATATCCCCCAGGCTTGCGGCAACAAAGAGGCGGGCAGAAGGGTCTGCCGCTGCTGTGATTTTCAGTGTCTCGCCTGAGCGCAGTTCGAGATAATGCACAGTAAATCCTGCCTGGGTAAGTTTGGTGCGGCAGGTGGCAAGTGCGTCTTCTTCTGTCTGATCATGTTTCATGCTGGCAATGCATGCGAGCAGAAGAGAGGGGAGTTGCGCAGCCTGCCGGCGCTGCTGAGCTGTCAGGCGACGGTTGCGTGAAGAGAGAGCAAGCTGATCAGCTTCGCGCACAACCGGTACAGAGAGCACAGAAACAGGGAAGTTCAGATCTTCAGTCATGCGGCGGATAATGCTGAGCTGCTGGAAGTCTTTTTCACCAAATACAGCCACATCAGCGCCTGTCTGCATCAGTAGTTTGGTGACAATGGTGGTTACACCATTAAAATGCCCGGGGCGGTCTGCACCGCAGAGAATAGTATCTGCGCCGCTGACGGTTACCTGCGTTGAAAAATATTCGGGGTACATGTCCTTGCTGTCGGGCGTGTACAGCACGTCGACGATACCGGTCTGCCTGAGGAGGTCTGCATCGGCCTCAGGGCTGCGTGGGTAGAGGCGAAAATCATCTGCGTTATTAAACTGAATGGGGTTAACATAAATCGTGACAATGCGGCGGGTGACTTTACCGTCCAGGGCACGCACAAGTGCCAGGTGCCCGTTATGAAGAGATCCCATTGTTGGCACGACACCTATGGTTTCGCCTTGTCTGTGCCATTGAGTGACCAGGCGGGCCAGTTCCTGCCGGTCTGTAATAATCTGCATGTCAGATCCTGGTTGTGTAATAAAAGATACTATACTTATAAAGCACTTCTGCTCTGAAGAAAAATAATGTGGTGTTTTCGCTGTTAACGCTATATCGGGAGCATATGCAGGCCGTGACGCTGTTTTGATGACAAAGCGTCGCGGTTTTTTTGCCTTCAGGATATGGCACCTCATCTTATGAACACAAAAACTCTTTTCTCTGGCATGGCGCTTGCTTTTGGGGCGTACGCGTCATTCTCGATCAGTGACGCGTTCTCGAAAATGCTGGCGGGACATATGAACCCGTTTGAGGTTGCTTTCTCAGGTGGTGTGTTCGGGCTGCTTATTCTGCCATTTATACGCAAACCACATGAGTCGTATCTCGATGTTGTGCGGCCGCAAAATAAGGCTATGTGGGTTTTGCGTGCTGTGTGCGTTTTTGTGGCGACAGCAGCCAGTGTAAAGGCTTTTATGCTGCTGCCTATGCCTGAGGCTTTTTCTCTTATGTTTCTGATGCCGTTATTTGTTACTATTCTTTCAGTTGTGTTGCTGAAAGAGAAAGTGACGATATGGGCGTGGATTGCGGTTGTGCTCGGGTTTGTCGGTGTGCTGATAGTGCTGCGCCCTGGTGTGCGTGCCCTGAACATAGGGCATTTATGCGCTTTGCTCTCAGCTATATCATGCGCAGGTAGTGTTATAGCCTATCGTGTGGCTGATAAAGAAAGTGTGCGTTTGTCTCTGTTTGGCTCAAGTCTGGCGGGGCCGCTTATCGGTAATGGTATTCTGATGGCCGCTAATGCAGCCTGGCCGCCGCATATTACTGCCTGGGTATATTTGTTTGGTTATGGTTTTCTGGCTGCATTAGGGCAGCTGCTGCTCATGCTGGCGACAGCCCGTGCTCCGGCTAACCGTGTTGCTTTGCCGCAATATAGCCAGATGGTCTGGGCCATTGCGCTAAGCTATATCGTTTTTCATGATGCGCTGGATGTCTGGACCTTTGTTGGTATTGCCGTCATTACTTTTTCAGGCATGCTCAACTGGTTTCGTCAGCGTATTCGCTACGAGCGTATGGCCATGAAGGAGCGTGCAGAGCGTAATCGTGCTTTGAAAGCCGGGATGTTGAAATAAAAAAGACCATCAGCTTTCTCTCTGTCGTTCAGCCATGGACCATGTAGGGAGCATTGGCTTCTGTGGTCTGGTAGTCGGTTTAAATGGGTTTGTTTTTTAAACCCATTTATGTGTTGTCTGCTGCCTGACCAGAGGGTGATATGATTTTAAGGGTGGTATAATTATATGAATATTGCCAGTCTGTTAAAAAATTATACAGTTTTTTCAAGATAGATGATGAGATGGGTATGGAATATATAAGTTATAATGGTGTAGCTGCCGGTATAACTAACCAGAAACTGGCGCTTATTGGCCTGGCTCATAAAGCGCTGAGAGAGAAGAAGGGTATAAAGCTTCCTCCTCTGGTTATGTTTGATCCGCAGAGCAGAGAACCCCGGCCACGGGTTGATTTTGCGTCAGTATTTGATGTTCGTTATATTTGTTATGTTCTTAATGCCTTTTCCATTCCGGTTAAATACGGGCCGGATGATGATTATCAGGAAGTTGATTCCTCAGCCTGCTTCTGGGAAGGTGCAGAGCGGTTTGGAGAAACTAAAATCCTTGGTGATATGGCGCTTTATGGGCTGACGTGCCAGCTCACCAGGGCTTTTATTCTGAATGACACTATAGAAGAAATTGCTACGATCATTAGTGATGGTATTTTTCAGGATCGTGATATCAAACATGTTATACAAATGCGTGTTGAGAAAGACTGGGAAGATTACAGCCATAGTGTTTTAAGTCCGGTTAAGTATGAAGATAATTTACTGGCGCCATCAGCTATTCTGTCGAAAGCCAAAAATAAATTTGGATATTTATTATCATCAGCATTAATTCTGTGTGATGAGAATAATATGCCATACTCAAAAGAAGAAATAAGAACTATAGCAAAAAAAGATTTCAATATTTATTTATACTGGAAATCAGATTTTATTAACATAAGAGAATATGATACTCTTACCTTATCACTTATTG
This sequence comes from Acetobacter sp. DmW_043, assembly GCF_002153485.1. Lineage (NCBI taxonomy): Bacteria > Pseudomonadati > Pseudomonadota > Alphaproteobacteria > Acetobacterales > Acetobacteraceae > Acetobacter > Acetobacter sp. DmW_043. The sequence continues at coordinate 53,331 of NZ_JOMN01000007.1, forward strand.
ATTTTTCTCTTTCTTTGAAGGCGACTTTTTTTGTGGGGACATGTAAATCTACTTTTTCATGTTTTGCTGCATTTGAAAAATATTGTAAGGAGCGGCATGATACGCTCAATCATTTTATTTATAATGGACAGACACCAGAGCTGGAGGAACGTTTTGATAACGGCACCAGTACAGATTCGCGTATAGCAACTAAAAACTTTTTTGGGCGCAAATGCCTTATGCCTCGCCATGAGAAAGAAATTGCTCTGCCTGTAAGGCTGTCAGCTCATATTTCTAATATTGGTGATTTTCATACACAGAGTTCTGTTGCCTCTTTCCCGGAAAGCACTCCTGTGGTGGTGGGTTATTTTGAAAATACTGCCCGTTTCAGAATTGAGGGGTTTGAGCTGCATATAAATCCTGAAAATTTACGGATCAGGTATAAAGCTGTGTTGTTGAATGGCCGCATCAGCGACTGGGTAGCGAATGGCGTATATTGTGGCACCAGAGGGGAAGGGATGCCGCTTGTCGGTTTTGCTATAGAGATAGCCGGGCCGGAAAGTCTGGAGCTGGATTGCGTTTATGCAGCACAGTTTTCAAGCGGAGAAATTGTCACGGAAGTTAAGAATGGTGAGATGTGCCGCAGCACATCAGGGATAGAGAAGCTGATATCTATGCAGGTCTCTTTTCGAAAAAAGAAGTTTAAGAATAGCTGAAGAGAAATTGGACTGGTTTCACATTATACGAACATTCGGTCTGCAGGTGGGTGTTCGTGTGTGACCAGAAAAAGAAGTGAGTTACGAGCAGGAGAAAAATGTAGAGCCGGCGTAAATAGTACAGTCGGTATAACAGGTTAAGCCGCTGCTGCTCATTGTCAGGTCAGTATATATCCTTTTACCCGATAATTTTTCTGTTTTTTCGTGATATTAATATTTTCACTGATAGTTTTTGACACACTGAAACAGGCCTGCTTAACACTGTCACACAGAGCATAAAAGCCTGGGGGCGGGACAACACATATTATGACATTTTCTGTCGCGCAGCCGGTCGTTAAAGGGTGGTGTCCAGGTCTGCATATGCCCATGCAGGCGGCTGATGGCTGGCTGGTGCGGGTGCGTCCGCTTTTTGGCCGGGTCAGTGCGCAACAGGCACTCCTTCTGGCTGATGAAGCAGAGCGTCATGGCAATGGTGTTATCACACTTACAAATCGTGGCAGTCTGCAGCTCAGAGGGTTTACTTACGAGCAGGCGCTTCTTTTCCCCCGGCGTATGGTTGAGGCAGGTCTTGGTCTGCCTGATCCGGGTGCGGAAAAACGCAGGGCATTACAGGTTTCGCCTCTGGCCGGGCTGGATAAAGACTGTGCTGTACAAACGCTTTCTGTCGCTCATAATTTGTCAGAACAGCTTATGAGCTCAGAGAATTTGTCTGCTTTACCGGATAAATTTGGCTTCGTGGTTGATGGTGGTGGTTTATGCCCGGCTGGTGCCTTAAAGGGCGATATATCTTTGCAGGCTGTGGCTGGTTCCGACACTTTGTGGCAGGTCGTCTGTGGTGTTGCTCGCAGCGAGGCTCTTGATGCTTCAGGTGTTGTCTCGCTTGCTCTTGATCTGGCCAGGCGCTTTGTTGAGCAGGCCGATAAAACACGCCCGCTTCGCCAGCCTGAAACGGGCTGTCTTTTATTTGAAGCGTGTAACCAGCCATATGAGCGCGTAATAATCCCGCCGCAGAAAAATCCGTTGCTGACTGGTTCTCTGGTAACAGGTGTATATGGTCTGGGTGTGGCATTTGGCTCTCTGACGCCTGAAATTTTACGTGATTGTGCCGCCGTTGCCAGTCAGGGTGATGGATATATCAGACTGACGCCGTGGCATAGTCTGATCCTGGCAGGGCAAAATGCGATGCCTCAGATCACAGGACTTCTGACAGAGCATGATGAGGCCAGGCTGCGCGTTTATGCCTGTTCTGGTGCGAAGGGATGTGCACAGGCTGCCCACGATACACCGGCACAGGCCCTGGCTCTGTCAGCTTTTTTGCCGTCAGGTGCTTCACTTCATGTCTCAGGGTGTCGTAAGGGGTGTGCTCATCCTGCTCCGGCAGATGTCACAGTTGTGGCTACTGCTGGTGAGTATCATCTTGCCAGAAACAGTAGGGCAGGTGATGCCCCTGTGTGCAGGGTGACAGATTTTGAAGCCGTGTGTGCTTTTGTGCGCTCAGATATGGGTGAAGGCGGCGGTTAAACGAAGGAGTGAGGGCCATTATGGCTGGTTATGACTATATCCATGATGGCGCGGCCATTTATCAGCGGTCTTTTTCTATGATCCGTGATGAGGCAGATCTGAGTGCCTTTCCTGTTACTGATGCTAATATTGTGGTGCGTATGATTCACGCCTGCGGCATGGTTGAACTGGCTCAGCATGTCAGCATGTCAGCTGATTTCACGTCTTCTGCACGTCAGGCACTGAAGGGTGGATGTCCGGTTTTGTGTGACTCAGAAATGGTAGCACATGGTGTTACCCGTGCCCGTCTGCCTGCTTCTAATCCGGTCGTTTGTACGTTGCGTGATGAACGTACGCCTGAGCGTGCAAAGCTGATTGGTAACACACGTTCCGCCGCAGCGCTTGACTTCTGGGGTGAGAGGCTGAAAGGCGCAGTCGTGGCAATCGGCAACGCGCCCACCGCGTTGTTTTATCTGCTCGAACTGCTTGATGCCGGTGCACCAAAGCCTGCGGCTGTTATTGGTTTGCCGGTTGGTTTTGTCGGTGCGGCTGAATCGAAAGAAGCTTTGTCTCAGCGTACAGATGTTCCCTGGCTTATTGTGCATGGTCGTCTTGGTGGCAGTGCAATGGCTGCAGCTGCGGTCAATGCTCTGGCCAGCGAGACTGAATAATGGCTACAGGCACACTGCATGTTGTAGGGGTTGGTCCAGGCAGCCCTGATCTGCTGACGGTAAGAGCCGCCCGCCTGATCGAAAGTGCTTCGGTAGTAGCTTATTTTTGCCGTGAGGGGCGCAAAGGGCACGCCCGCACTATTGCAGAGACATACATTACCGAAGGTACGCATGAGCTGCGCCTGGTGTATCCGTTCACGACAGAAATCGCAGTGGAAGACCCGGATTATCAGCGTGGTATCCAGGCGTTTTATGACCGCAGTGCGCAGCAGCTGGCAGATATGCTTAAACAGGGGCAGGATGTCGTCGTGCTGTGTGAGGGTGAGCCCTTTCTTTATGGTTCAGCCATGTATCTGTTTGACCGGCTGAAAGAGCAGTTTGCAACCTCGGTTGTGCCTGGTATTGCCGCTATGAATGGCTGCTGGTCACAGGTTCAGCTGCCCATGACGCATGGTGATGATGTTCTGTGTGTTATTCCTGCGACATTGCCTGAGGCAGATCTGACCCGCTGGCTGCAACAGGCTGATGCGGCAGTTATTATGAAAATAGGCCGTAACATGAGCAAAGTGCGCAATGCCCTTGTACAGTCAGGTCGCATGTCAGATGCGCGCTATGTTGAGCGTGGCACGCAGCCGGATAGTTTTTCCTGCCCGTTTGATGAGTGTGGAGAGACCGCACCATATTTCTCGCTGGTGCTGGTTCCGGGACGAAAGGGTGTCAGATGAGCGGGCGTATCAGCATTATCGGCCTCGGGCCTGGTAATATTTTGCAGCGTACTCCCCAGGCAACACAGGTGCTCGAACAGGTGACCGACCTTGTGGGGTATGGCCCTTATGTGCAGCGGGTTGAAGCGCCGCATCATGTCATTCGTCATAGTTCTGATAACCGTGTTGAGGCTGAACGCGCACGTCACGCTCTTGAAATGGCTTCAGCTGGCCGGCATGTCGGCGTTGTGTCAGGTGGTGACGCCGGGGTATTTGCCATGGCCAGTGCCGTCTTTGAGCAGGTGCAGCTTGGGCCTGACACATGGCGGACGCTTGATATTGAAGTCATCCCCGGGGTCAGTGCAGTTCTGGCGGCTGCGGCGTCACTTGGTGCGCCACTGGGAGGCGATTTTTGTGTGATGTCTCTTTCAGATAACCTCAAGCCCTGGCCAGTTGTTCTGCGGCGGTTGCAGCTGGCGGCAGAGGCCGGGTTTGTTATCGCCCTTTATAATCCGCGCTCGCAGGCACGCCCCTGGCAGCTTGGTGAGGCCTTGCTTCATCTGCGGCAGTTTGTGCCGCTTCATACGCCTGTTGCGTTTGCCCGCGCTATTGGTCGTCCCGATGAAGCCGTCAGAATAACCAGTATTGAAGAGGCTGATGCCGACCTGGCGGATATGAGCACTCTGGTGCTGATCGGGTGTGCAGCCAGCCGGTTGATTGAGCGGCCTTCTGGTCATCAGCCCTGGTTTTATACATTGCGCAGTGTTGTGGCGGAGTAGTTTTGTAACCAGCTGAGAGCCTCCTGCGCTGTATGTACGCAGGGGCCGGCTGGCTGCGCTGGCCGATCGATTATTAAGACCGGAATATTCAGCTGCCCTGCGGCTTCTATTTTTGCAAATGTTGCTTTTCCACCTGAATTTTTTGTGACAAGCCAGTTAATCTGGTGCCGGCGAAGCATGTCATATTCGCCAGCCAGGTCAAAAGGGCCGCGGGCAGTGATGAGTGTTGTGTGGGGTGGCAGGTCAGCCGGCAGGGGTGCTTCGATTGAGCGCAGAATATAATGGTGCTGTGGTGCATTTTTAAAAGGCCTGGTTTCTTTGCGGCCGGTGGTTAAAAAAATCTGTAAAGGCTGGGTGATCTCTGCCAGAACCATGGCTGCCTTATTCAGGTCCGGTGCGTGGTGCCAGGTGTTTGCTGGTGTAGCCTTCCAGCCCGGGCGTTTGAGACGCAGCAGGGGGAGTGAGAGCCTCTCACATGCTATGCTGACATGCTGGCTCATGACAGCTGCAAAAGGGTGTACTGCATTCACAACAGCCTGAATTTTATTGTGGCGCAGCCAGTCGCAAAGTCCATCAACCCCGCCAAAGCCACCGGTGCGCACTGACAGGGCTGGCAGATGTGGGTTGCGCGTTACACCGGCAAGAGAGAGTGTTGGTGCAAAGTTATTCTGGTATTCCAGAAGAGTACACAGGGTGCTGGCTTCGGTTGTGCCCCCGAGAATGAGAACAGGTACAGGCGGTGAGTGCAGAAGAGGCATGATCAGAAGTCTTTGCTACAACACGCTATTTTGCGTCATACGGTAGGTTATATCAGTGTGACACGTTATAGCACCAGGATTCGGAGAGGGCATAAGGCATGATCGTACCCAGCAGAAATATGCCCTGGCTGACGGTCATAGGCGTGGGGGAAGAAGGGGCTGAAGGCCTTTCTGCCACAGCACGCGCGCTTATTGAAAATGCACCGTGGATTATTGGAGGGGAGCGGCATCTCACCTTATGTCGCTCGCTCATAAAGGGTGAGGCCCATTCGTGGGGGCAGCCTTTTTCAATGGGCATCGAACAGGTTCTGGCGCGCAGGGGGCACCCGACACTGGTTCTGGCCTCAGGTGATCCATTTTTTTACGGGGTAGGGGTTACGCTGGCGGCTCACCTGAGTTCTGAGGATATGGTCTGCCTGCCTGCTCCGTCATCTGTTTCACTGGCCTGTGCCCGGCTGGGCTGGGCGCGTCAGGGTTGTCAGGTTCTGTCTGTCTGCGGGCGCCCGATGGAGGTGCTGCGGCCTTTTTTGCAGCCTGGAGCGCGCCTTCTGGTGTTATGTGCTGATGAGACAACTCCGGGGCTTTTACTCTCCTGGCTGACCGAGCTGGGTTTTGGTCAGGCTCAGTGTCATATTCTCGAAGCGCTCGGGGGGCAGCAGGAGAAGTGTGCCTCCTGCCTTGCGTATGAGGGGATTACAGAGCCTGTTAACAGGCTCTGTATGGTCGCTCTTGAGATACCTCAAAGCACAACACAGTCTGCTCTCTCGCGGGCGGCAGGTCTGCCTGATGCCTGCTTTGAGCATGATGGCCAGCTTACAAAACGTGAGGTGCGTGCAGTGACATTATCCTCTCTGGCACCAAGAGCCGGAGAGCTGTTGTGGGATATCGGTGGCGGGTGTGGGTCTGTGAGTATTGAATGGATGCTGACTGACCCGACCTGTCGGGCTGTTGCGGTTGAGCGTGTGCCTGAACGCGCAGCGCGTATTGCCCGCAATGCTCAGATGTTAGGTGTGCCTGATCTGCATATTGTGCAGGGTGAAGCCCCTGAGGCTTTATATAATTTACCTCAGCCATCTGCCATTTTTATTGGTGGCGGGGCAACCGCCCCCGATATGCTTGAGATAGCGTGGAGCAGACTGAAACCCGGTGGACGTATTGTTGTTAATGCCGTTGTTGCAGAAACAGAAATACGGGTGTTAGAGGCCTGGCAGAAATGGGGTGGTGAGGTGAGCCGCCTGAGTGCTGCACGTCTGACTGCTGTTGGCTCATTGCATGGTTTTAAACCGGCTATGACGGTTACGCAGTGGGTAGCCTGGAAGCCGGTGGAGTGAAATTTTACCGCACTATAGCAGGTCTGGGCTGGAACAGTCATGCCACAGCCGAACAGGCAGTTCATATTGTGCAGGAGATGATGTGTCATTATGGCGTGGTAAACCTTACCTGTCTGGCTGTGCCTGCCTTTAAAACCAGCCGGCAGCTGGCCGGCGATGTAGCCGCCAGACTGGATGTGCCTTTGTGCTGGGTTAATGATGCAGAGCTTGCTGATATACAGCCTTTGTGCCTGACATATTCTGATGTAGCGCGCCGTCTCACCGGCTTTGCGTCGGTTGCTGAGGGGTGTGCCCTGGTTGCAGCCGGAGCAGAGGCTCAGCTATATGGTCCCGGGCAGAAACACGGGGGCATTGTCTGTGCCCTGGCAGGAGGAAAGAAAGCGTGACCGTTCATTTTATAGGGGCAGGCCCGGGGGCTGCTGATCTGCTGACTGTGCGGGGGCGCGATATTCTGGCTTCATGTCCGGTGTGTCTTTATGCAGGTTCAGTTGTGCCACCTGATATGCTTAAATTTTGTCCGCCGGGTGCGCGTCTTATTGATACGGCTCCTCTGACGCTTGATCAGATTGAGGCGGAATATGTGAAAGCGCATGAGGCGGGTGAAGATGTGGCTCGCCTGCATTCGGGTGATTTGTCGATATATAGTGCGGTTGCTGAGCAGACCCGCCGTCTTGACCGGCTGAATATTCCCTGGCGTATGGTGCCGGGTGTACCTGCTTTTGCCGCAGCCGCTTCTCTTCTGGGGCAGGAGCTGACTGTACCCGGTGTTGCGCAAAGCCTGGTACTTACCCGTATGACAGGTCGAGCCTCAGCAATGCCTGAGAAAGAAAAGCTGGCGGCTTTTGCGGCAACAGGAGCAACTCTGGCAGTTCACCTGGCAATTCATGTGCTTGATAAAATTGTTGAGGAACTGACACCCTTTTATGGTGCTGACTGCCCTGTAGCGATTGTTGCCCGTGCCACATGGCCTGATGAGGTTGTGCTGCGTGGCACGCTGGGTACCATACAAAATGTGTTTGAGCAGTCACCTGTTGAGCGTACGGCCCTTGTGCTGGTCGGGCCTGCTCTGGGGCATAAAGAGTTCCGTGAGAGTGCGTTATACGATCCTGATTACCGCCGTCGTTTCAGAAGCTGAGGTCGTCAGTGTTCTTCCGTGCGGCCTACGCACTGGCCGGCACGGTTGCAGACAACAACATCAGCTTTGATACTGGCTGGTGCCAGTGCCTGTTGCACGGTTTTGAGCGCAGTTTGTGCGATCAGGGTTCCAAGAGGAATGTTTTCCTCCTGTGTCAGTAAAAATGCCTCGGCTACCGTCGGGCAGGCAGCAATGGCGCTGATGAGGGGGGGAGAGGCACCTCCTGTGGCAGCGAGTTCTGCCAGAGCACGCATGTCAGCCTGGCCGCGTTTTGAATGCAGGTCTAGCCGCCCCTGGCCCAGTTTGGTCATTTTTGCAATGCCACCGGCAATGGTCAGGCGTGGCACAGGGTGCTGGCGCAGATATTTGAGCATCCCTCCGGCAAAATCGCCCATTTCGATCAGAGCGGTCTCAGGCAGGTTATAGAGTTTTTGTACAGTGTTTTCGGAAACATTGCCGGTGGCGCCGGCTAGGTGGTGCAGGCCTTCTGCTCTGGCAACATCAATGCCGCGCTGGATGCTGTGAATCCACGCAGAACATGAAAAGGGGACGACAATGCCTGTTGTGCCCAGAATAGAAAGACCACCGACAATACCAAGGCGCCCGTTCAGAGTGCGTTGTGCCAGGCGTGCACCGTCCTGCACTGAAATGATGATTTCTGCATCGGGCAGAGAGCCGTTAACTTCACTCAGTGTCCTGCACATCATAGCGCGGGGCACGGGGTTAATGGCGGCTTCACCCGGGGGGAGCGGCAGACCCGGTCGCGTTATGATGCCAACGCCCGAGCCTGCACGAAAAACGACGCCACTGCCCTGTGGCAGGTGGCGGACTGTGGCGCGAATACAGGCTCCGTGGGTAATATCAGGGTCATCTCCTGCATCTTTTATCACCTCAGCATAAGGGTTTCCGTTGTCTGTGCCATAACGGCAGATGGAAAAAACACACGATGACCCGTTGGGTAAGGTGATCGGCACAGTCGCTGGCGGATCATAGCCCAGCAGCAGCATCCAGGCGGCCCGGGTTGCGGCTGTAGCGCAGCTTCCGGTGGTCCATCCCCGGCGGAGCGGTGGTGCTGTGTCTGTCATAACCATTCTTTTACAAAGCTGAATTGTCAGGGAAAAGAGTTATCTCCGTACAGATGTGAAGATGCTTTCATCATACTGCATTTTGTCCGTGGTGAGAGAGCTGTTTTTTATGATAGAAACAGGCATGTCCTATGCTGATTTTATCCATCTCCGTGTACATTCTGCTTATTCTCTGAGCCAGGGCGCTATTCGTGTTCCTGAGCTTGTCAGCCTGGCGCAGGAGATGCAGATGCCAGCCGTGGGCATGACAGACTCGGGCAACCTGTTTGGTTCGCTTGAGTTCTCGCAATATGCCAGCAAGGCCGGGGTGCAGCCCATTACAGGGTGTCAGATCAATCTGCCGGCACGTAATCCTAAGCCGGGGGCTCCGCTCGAGCCGGTTGTGCTGCTGGCACAAAATCCGGCAGGCTTGTCTAACCTGCGTATTCTTTCCTCTCTCGGGTTTCAGGAGTCTGACCCCGCCGCTCCGGTTGTGCAGATGCAGACACTCTGTGAGCATTCCGAGGGTCTTATTTTGCTGACCGGGGGGACGCGCGGGCCATTGTTTCAGATGCTGGCTGAGGGGCAGAAGGATGAAGCGGAACGCTGGCTTGCACAGCTGCACGAGACATTTGACGACCGGCTGATTGTTGAGCTGCACAGACATAATCTGCCGGTCGAAAAAGCCGTTGAACCGGGGGTTCTGGCTCTGGCTGACAGTTTTGGCCTGCCACTGGTGGCAACGAATGAGTGTTTTTTTGCCCGTCGCGATATGTATGAGGCCCATGATGCCCTGATCTGTATTGCTCAGGGGCGTACAATGGCAGAGCGTGACCGCTGGCGTGTTACACCTGAGCACTGGTTTAAACCACCTGAGGTGATGCGCGCTTTATTTGCTGACCTGCCTGATGCCTGTGACAATACACTCGAGATTGCCCGTCGCTGCGCGATTAAGGTTGAGACCTGTAAACCTCTTTTGCCAGTGTGCCCCAAGGTGAGGGAGGGATCAACGGAGGATGAAACGCTGCGTGCCATGGCCTGGGAAGGGCTGGAGGAGCGTTTTATTAAGCTTAAGCCTGATGACGCCACGCGTGAGATATATAAAAACCGTCTGGCGTTTGAGCTTGATGTGATCTCAAAAATGGGGTTCCCCGGTTATTTTATGATCGTGGCTGACTTCATCCAGTGGGGAAAGGCGCATAACATCCCGGTCGGGCCGGGGCGAGGTTCTGGTGCAGGGTCTCTGGCCGCCTGGGCACTGACGATTACAGATATTGACCCCATTCCGTTTAACCTTCTGTTCGAGCGGTTTCTTAACCCCGAACGTGTGTCTATGCCTGACTTTGATATTGATTTCTGTCAGGACCGGCGTGACGAGGTTATTGCTTATGTGCGGCGCGAATATGGTGCTGACCGCGTGGCGCAGATTATTACCTTTGGTAAGTTGCAGGCCCGTGCAGCAGTGCGCGATGTCGGGCGTGTGCTTGGTTTGCCTTATGGCATGGTCAATCGTGTAGCTGAGCTTATTCCTAATAATCCCGCTCAGCCGGTCACGCTGAAGCAGGCTGTTGAGGGTGAGCCCAAACTGCAGGAAATGCGCGATGAGGATGAAGCACTGCGCCGGCTGCTTGAAATAGCGCAGCAGCTCGAAGGGCTTTATCGTCATGCCAGTACACATGCTGCCGGTGTCGTGATTGGCGACCGCCCACTGGTTGAGCTGGTTCCGCTCTATCGCGACCCGAAAAGCGATATGCTGGTTACCCAGTTTAATATGAAGTTTGTTGAGCAGGCTGGCCTGGTGAAGTTTGACTTTCTTGGTCTGACGACGCTTACCATTTTGCAGCGCGGTATCAACTTCCTCAATAAAATGGGTGTTGAGGTTGATCTGGGCCTTATTCCGCTCGATGACCCGATTACGTACGAGATGCTCAGCCGGGGTGATACCGCCGGGGTGTTTCAGTTTGAAGGTGCAGGTATGCGCGACGTTTTGCGTCAGATGCGCCCGACCCGCCTTGAAGATCTGATTGCAGCCGTGGCGCTTTACCGTCCTGGTCCGATGGCAAATATTCCTGATTACTGTCGGCGTAAGCATGGTGAGGCCTGGGAGCCACCACACGAGGAGATTCGTGAGATTCTTGAAGAGACCTATGGCATTATGGTCTATCAGGAACAGGTGATGCAGATTGCCCAGAAAATGGCTGGTTATAGTCTGGGTGGTGCTGATTTGCTGCGGCGAGCCATGGGTAAAAAAATTCGTGCTGAAATGGATAAGCAGCGTGAAATTTTTACAGAAGGAGCTACAGCACGCGGTATTGACCATGACAAAGCTATCGAGGTGTTTGACCTCATGGCAAAATTTGCTGACTACGGCTTTAACAAATCGCATGCTGCCGCATATGCTCTTGTGTCGTATCAGACCGCCTGGATGAAGGCGAACCATCCGGTTGCCTTTCTTGCCGGCTGTATGTCGCTTGCGCGTGAGCGCACAGAAAAACTTGCCACTCTGCGCCAGGAAGCGGAGCGTATGGGTATTAAGGTTCTGCCACCTGATATTAATAAGTCAGAAGCTGATTTTTGTGTTGAGACGCTGCCTGATGGCACACACGCCATTCGTTACGCACTGGCTGCGGTGAAGCGTGTTGGTGCCGGTGCGATGGAGGCTCTGACAGCTTCGCGCGGAGATAAACCATTTAAGGACCTGGCTGATTTTACAACACGGGTTGATCCTAAGCATATTAACCGCATGCAGGTTGAAAACCTGGCAAAGGCGGGAGCTTTTGAATGCCTGGATCAAAACCGTGCCCGTGTGTGTCGTTCGGCAGATACCTTGCTCAGGCGGGCGCAAAGCCAGGCGCAGGAGGCCGCATCAGGGCAGATTGGCCTGTTTGGTGGTACAGGCCATGTTGAACCGTTACGGCTGGCTGAGGGGCCTGACTGGCCTGAGTTTGAACGGCTGACGATGGAGGCTGATGCTATCGGTTTTCACATGACGGCTCATCCGCTTGATGCCTATGGTCCCGTGCTGCGGCGCATGGGGGTGACTAAGTCCTCAGCGTTGCAGGCTGCGGCAGAGGCGGGCGTGACCCGCGTCAGCATTGCCGGCTGTGTCGTTGATAAAAAAGAACGCCCGACCCGCACAGGTAATAAAATGGCCTGGGTGCGGTTGTCAGATGCCGGTGGCAGCTGTGAGGTCACTCTGTTTTCTGAAGTGCTGGGGCGTGTGCGTGAAAAACTGGTCACCGGGGCAGCCGTTATGGTCAAAGCTGAATTAAAACTCGATGGTGAAGCGATGCGTATTACGGCCAGCGATGTGACGGAGCTGGAGGATGCAGCAGCACAGAGTAAAAGCATTTTGCGTGTCTGGGTTGGTGGGGAGGAGGCCTTGCCTCAGTTGCGTGAGACGCTTGAGCAGCAGCGTGGCGGCATGGGGCGTGTTGTGTTGTTGCCTGATGTCAGTGGTGAACGTGATGTGGAGCTTCGCCTTAAAGGGCTTTACAGGGTAACGCCTCAGCTTAGTCAGCGCCTTAAAACATTCACGGGTATTTCCCGTGTTGAGCAGGTTTAAGGCTCAGCATGGTGCAGTTATGGGCGCAGCTTCTGCCATGGAAAGACCCGGAAGTTGTTTTCGCTGCCTGGGGGGAGAGGCCCTGGTGTGCTTTCCTTGATAGTGGTGGCCCGGAGGGAGAGCGCAGCCGCTGGCAGATTTTATGCATTGATCCCGAACATGCTTTTATCGTTCCTGCTGGCGATGAAGCTGGTTCTGCCAGTGTATTTAAACGCCTGCGTCACTTTATGCCTGTACTGGCAAAGGGGTGTAAAAAGCCTTTAAATCTGCCATTTTACGGTGGCTTTATAGGTTTTGCCGGGTATGGCTGTGGCATGCAGCAGGAAAAAATAGCGACACGTCATATTGATGATGCTGAACCACAGGCGGCTTTTGCGCTTTATAATCACGCAGTTCTCTGGGATCGGCAGGAAAAGCGCGCTTATGTTGCCGGGTTTTGTCGCGATGATATGTCAGGCTGGCAGCAGGCTGGCCTTCAGGCACGTTTTCATACGGCCTGGGCAGAGCTTTCTTCAGAGGTGCCTGTTGTGCCGGCTCTGCCTCGTCTTGCTTTTGAAGCAGACAGGCCGCGCAGTGGCTATTGTATGGCTGTCATGCAGGCGCGTAACTATATTGCCGCGGGTGATATTTTTCAGGTTAATGTAACCGGGCGTTATAGTGCCTCTTTGCCTGAAAATTTTTCTGATGTCGCTTTATACAGCGCCCTGCGCCGTCAGGCCCCGGCGCCTTTTGGTGCTTATTTACGGTGTGGCCACAATTATGCGCTGCATTCAACATCGCCTGAGCGTTTTTTGCAGGTTAGCACGCAGGGTGAGGTCAGTACCCGCCCGATTAAAGGGACAGCACCGCGCGGGCGGGATGCTCAGCAGGATATCGCGCTGGCTAACGCTCTTTCAGAAAATGAAAAAGAACGTGCTGAAAACCTGATGATCGTTGACCTGATGCGCAATGATATCGGGCGTGTTGCACAGACAGGAAGTGTGCATGTGCCGGATCTGATGCAGGTAGAGCGGTTTGAGCATGTGCATCACCTGGTTTCTGAAGTGCGGGCTCAGCTTAACCCTGATCAGGATGTGTTTGATCTGTTGCAGGCAACATTACCGCCTGGTTCGGTTACCGGTGCACCTAAACATCGGGCTATGCAGATTATCGATGAGATTGAAGCCGGTGCACGAGGTGCTTATTGCGGCGCTGTTTTGCAGATCGGGGTAGATGGTCGTCTTGATAGTTCTGTTATTATCCGCACTCTGGTCAGGCACCGTAACCGCCTGCATGTTTCAGCCGGTGGTGGTATTACCATTTTGTCTGACCCTGAGACGGAATATGAAGAAATGCGCCTTAAGCTCAGGCCGTTACTCGCGTTGTTTGGGGCTGAACCGTGAAGGGTGTTGTCTGGCTGAATGGCGCTTTGTGCCCGGCTGATAAGGCTTATGTATCAGTGGCAGACCGTGGTCTGACCCTCGGTGACGGACTTTTTGAAACATTCAGGGTAGATAAGGGGAAACTCTTACATATCGGGCTGCACATGGCGCGCCTTCAGGCAGGCAGTATGGTGCTTGCTCTGCCAGTGCCAGAGCAGGATGTCGTTGAACAGGCAGCGGCATCATTACTTGGTGCGCTGAATATTGAGCAGGGGTCAGCGCGTCTGACGGTTACACGGGGTGCCGGCCCAAGGGGAATTGCGCCGCCTGCACAGTCACAGCCGACAGTCTTTATGACCGCCTCAGAGGGCGCTTCTGTTCCTGCTGATGTGACACTGATAACCAGCCAGCTGGTACGCCAGGATGAACTTTCCGTGTTGTGTCAGTTTAAGACACTGAATTACCTGCCTTCCATTCTGGCACGGCAGGAGGCGATAAAGGCCGGGGCGGGGGATGCCCTGATTTTGAACACAAAAGGCCGTGTTGCTGAAACAACAGTCAGCTCTGTGCTGGTACAAAAAGCCGGGCGGTTTCTGACACCATCACAGAAAGAAGGCGCTTTGCCAGGGGTGGCCTGTGCTGTGCTGCGTCAGAAGGGTTTACTGGATGATGTCGTTCTGACGAGAGAGGATCTGATCCAGGCTGATGCTGTTTATCTGGTCAACGCGCTGAGCCTGCGTTGTGTGACAAGCCTGGATGGTATGCCTCTCAGGCAGGACAGAAACGGATTTTATAGAGTATGTAAGGAACTATCGTTAATAACATGACAAAATTTGTCCTGTTTTTTTCGGTAATTTTTATGCATTTCAGCCTGACGGAAAATTTGTATCAGGCTGTATAGCGGGTGTAGCCTGCTCCCCGTTATGTGAAAGGATTCGTGGGCCATGTTGATGGAAGCTTCGAAAAGCCAGAAAGACGATCAGGACAGAAAACCAGAATACGATCTGCGCCAGATCGATTGTGACCCTGACTTCTGGTACCCTGTAGCCTGGTCGCACAAGGTCAGACGTGGCAAGGCATTTGCTGCACGATATGCTGGTTATCCTGTTGCGCTTATCCGCCCTGAAAGCGGGCCGGTTTATGCACTGGAAGATCGTTGTGCTCATCGACAGGTGCCCCTGAGCAAAGGTGTTGTCGAAAAAAACTGTATCAAATGCTGCTATCATGGCTGGTCATTTGATAGTGACGGTCAGTGCGTAACGGTGCCTTATCTTAACCGTGAAGGCGTTGGACGACCGGTTCGCTCTTTCCCCTGCCGTGAAAAAGGCGGCCTGATTTTCATTTTCCCGGGTGACCCTGCGCTGGCAGACAGTGTGCCGCTGCCTGGCGTGGCACAGGTGGGTAATCCTGATTATAAAACCCGCCAGTTCAGCCCGCGCCTGAAATGTCATTATACCTTTATGCATGAAAATCTGATGGATATGAATCATCAGTTTTTGCACCGGCGGCAGATGGGCTCTATTACAGCGCGTTTTCTCGGGCAGGATAAAGGGGAGAATTTTCAGGAGGCCCGGTACAGTTTTGCCCGGAAAGGTGGTGAGCAGCCACTGGCTGAGGCGTTGATTTTTGGCCGCCATAAAGATCTTCAGGGGCGCGAGCAGCCTGTTGAGGAGGTTGTGTCGATACGTACAACCTATCCGTATCAGACACTTCAGATCCACGATAAAGATGGTGATCTGATTATGGATCTGTGGGCCTGTTATGTGCCGCTGGGTGCTGACCAGCAGGGCACGCAGGCTTTTGGTTTGTTGTCAGTAAAAAAACCGAAATGGGGGTTTTTGCTTGATCTGGCCTGGCCCGTTCTGGGGCTTTTCACGCACCGTATTTTTGAAGAAGACCGTGAAATTGTAGAGCTTGAGCAGAAAGCCTGGCGTGAGCTGGGGGGGGACCGCAACATTGAAGTTTTCCCCACAGTTAAGGCGCTGCGTGGTCTGCTTGCCCGGTGTGGTGTGCCTAATAAGATGGCTAAACCTGTACAAAAAGGCTGAGACTCTGGCTTTTTACCTTGCATGACCGCCAGAATCTTGTCATATCGGCACAGCCTGGCCGGTGCCAGGACGACACACGCGAGGCCTTGCACCTCTGGTGTCCTGCCAGAATGGCGGGGCAAGCTTCGCGGAGGATTAACCAGAATGGTAGGATTGACGCCCCATGGCGATGCCTGATTTCACACTCCGTCAGCTCCTTGAAGCTGGCGTTCACTTCGGTCACCACACACGTCGCTGGAACCCACGTATGGCGCCGTACCTGTTTGGGGTACGTAACCAGGTTCACATCATCGACCTGCAGCAGACTGTTGGTCTGCTTGACCGTGCTCTCCAGGCTGTTCGTAACACAGTTGCTGGCGGTGGCCGCGTTCTGTTCGTTGGCACCAAGCGTGCAGCAGCTCAGCCTGTTGCTGAAGCAGCAAAACGTTGCGGTCAGTATTATGTGAACCACCGCTGGCTCGGCGGTATGCTCACCAACTGGAAGACCATCACAGGTTCTATTAAGCGCCTGCGTCAGATCGAGGAAATGCTCGAAACCGGCACAGCTGGTCTGACCAAAAAAGAAATTCTTGAGCTGACCCGCGATCGTGATAAGCTCGAGCGTTCACTGGGCGGTATTAAGGAAATGGGCGGTCTGCCTGACATCCTGTTCATCATCGACACCAACAAAGAGAAGCTGGCTGTTGAAGAAGCAAACAAACTGGGTATCCCGGTTGTTGCTGTTCTCGACAGTAACTCTGACCCGAAAGGTGTTACGTTCCCTGTTCCGGGTAACGATGACGCCATTCGCGCAATTTCTCTGTATTGCGACCTAGTTTCTTCTGCTGTTCTCGATGGTATTTCTGCAGAGCTGGGTGCTTCTGGTCAGGACCTCGGTGCTGCTGAAGAACTGCCAGTTGAAGCTGCTCTGGTTGCTGAAGCAACTCCAGCCGCCAGCTGAAGCCTGATAGAGCGCAGCGCGGGGCATTTTGCCTCGCCTGCCTCAGGGTGAATGTGTGCCTGTACCTGCAGGCAGATGATGCGGTACGCGCCCCATGCAGGGCGCGTTGCCGGTTTTTAAGGAGATTCTGATATGGCGGCTATTACCGCTGCACTGGTCAAAGAACTGCGCGAAAAAACTGGCGCAGGCATGATGGACTGCAAAAAAGCCCTCAACGAATCAAACGGTGAAGTTGAAGCCGCAATCGACTGGCTGCGCACCAAGGGGCTTGCTGCTGCTGCTAAAAAATCTGGCCGTACAGCTGCTGAAGGTCTGGTTGGCGTTGCGTCAGAAGACAAAAAAGCCGCTATGGTTGAAGTGAATGCTGAAACCGATTTTGTAGCCCGTAACGAAGCTTTCCAGAACTTTGTTGAAAGCGTAGCTAAAGTTGCGCTTAAAGTTGGTGAAGACCTTGAAGCGATTAAGGCTGCTGTTCTCGACACCGGGCGCACAGTTGCTGACGAACTGACACATCTGATCGCTACCATCGGCGAGAATATGTCTCTGCGTCGTGCACGTGTTTTCACTGTGCCTTCAGGCGTTGTTGCTACTTATGTTCATGGTGCGCTGCGCCCTGGCCTTGGTAAAATTGGTGTTCTGGCTGCTCTCGAAGCACCATCTGCTGATGAAGCTGTGCTGCAGCTGGGTCGTCAGATTGGTATGCACGTTGCTGCAACCCGTCCATCTTCTCTGGATGTTTCAAGCCTGAACCCTGAAGAAGTTGAGCGTGAGCGCGCTGTTCTGGTTGAGCAGGCCAGAGATTCAGGTAAGCCTGAAGCGATTATTGAGAAAATGATCGAAGGTCGTATCCGTAAGTTCTATGAAGAAGTTGTTCTTCTTGAGCAGGTATGGGTGCATGACGGTGAAAGCCGCGTTAAGGCCGTTGTCGAAAAAGCCGGTGTTAAACTTGCTGGTTTCGATCGCTTCCACCTCGGTGAAGGCATTGACAAAGAAGAAGATGATTTTGCGGCTGAAGTTGCAAAAGTATCTGGCGTCTGAGCTATTGCTGAGATGATGAACAGGGGCGGGATTTCCTTCGGAGAGGAGGAGATTCCCGCCCTTGTGCTTTTTGTTACCCCTGTGGGGGAGACCGGAGCGCGTGTTCATGTGATGACCGAAGAGCACGGTCTGGTCCATGGCATGGTGTTTGGGGCACGCTCGCGTGCTGGTCGGGCTGTGTGGCAGCCTGGTACAATTATTAAAGCCCGCTTTCAGGTTTCTGGTCCGGCTTCTATGCCCCGCGTGTCGGGTGAGCTCCTTTATAGCTGCGCCTTTCGTCTGCTTGAGCAGCCACTGGCTTTGTCGGTTATGCAGGCAGTATGTGCTATTCTTGACACCGCCTTGCCGGAATATGAACCGTCTTCGCTGCTTTTCATTAAAACTCTTGAAATACTGACGGCTTTGGGAAGTGACCCTGTGCAGGCTGAGCAAACAGCTCTGGCGCATTATGTGCGCTGGGAGCTTGTGGTGCTGACAGAGCTTGGTTTCGGTCTGGACTTGTCACGTTGTGCTGTAACAGGTGCCGTGACGGGTTTATCCTGTGTCTCACCACGTACAGGGTGTGCTGTGACAGAGGAAGGCGCAGGCGAGTGGAAAAATAAGCTGCTGCCTTTACCTTCTTTTTTATTGCATGAGGAGGAGACCGGCTCTCATGCAGAATGGTATGACGGGCTGCGTCTGACCGGGTATTTTCTGGCTCGCCACGTTTATGGCCAGCGTCATGTGTTTATGCCTGCAGTACGTGAACGACTGAGTGCCAGGTTAAAAAAAGAGAGTGAACATAATACAAATATTGATAGCACTCATTAAGAATTATTTTTTATCGAGGAAATGATTCTCTTCTAACCATTTCTGAGCAAGCTCCGGCCAGGGTGTGCCGCCCTGTGGTACGTTCATACCAAAACCATGGCCCCCTTTTTCAAATAAATAACGGGTTACGGGCACATGATGCGCCAGGCAGGCCTGCTGTAATATTGCGGTGTTGACAGGGTTTGCAATGCGGTCATCAGCCGCCTGTATCAGAAAAAAAGGTGGGGCTTTATCGGTTATGTATGTCTCGACGGACCATGCTTTTTCTTTCTCTGGTGTTGGGTCCCTGCCAGCCAGAGAGCGGTGGGTGCGTGTTTTATTATAGGGAGGCTTCAGAGTCACAACCGGATAGGCCAGCATGGCAAACTGCACGTTAAGCGGGAGAGAATCAGCCTGGTCCACAGGCTGATAGGTTTGCCAGTCAGGTCGGCTGGCGCACATGCCCATAAGGTGCCCGCCCGCCGAAAAACCCATAAGGCCAACTTTATCAGGGTCGATATGCCATGTGGCGGCCTTATATTTAACCAGCCTGATAGCGCGTTGTGCATCCTGAAAAGGGGGGAGGCCGCCTTCATTCCACCCTTCTTCAGGCAGGCGATAGGTCAGAATAAAAGCCGTAATGCCCAGAGAGTTCAGCCAGCGGGCCGCAGGTATAGCCTCTTTACCTGTGGCAACGTAGTGGTATCCTCCGCCTGCGGCGATAATTATCGCCGTGCCGTTGGGGTGCTCAGGCTGATAGACGGTGAGTGTTGGTACAGATATTTTCGAGTATGCCCCGCGTGAAGAAATAAAAGGGCCGGATGAATCCGGACCCTGACCACCGGGGGGACGTTCGGGCCATAACGGAAAAGTTGTGCTGTCGTTCAGCATCGGGGCAGCTTTCGCATGTGGTAACAGAAGGGCATAGGCCAGAGCAGCTGAGGCTGTGGTGCTCAGAATTTTACGACGCGTTATAGAGGTCATAGCAAAAGCCTTGTATCTGAAACGCAGAACAGACCTATATGTGTATCAGTCACGCCAGAAATAGAAAGAGCAGAGTAATTTGCTGTTGCTGCCCAGTGCGGGGGTAGAACAAAAGAGGTTCAGCCGCTATGTCTGATCATGGGTTAAAGGTGGCATTGTGTCAGGGAGTGTAAGATGAGCGAAACTGTTGAAGGCTGCGTAGAAGAGACCAGACTGACCGATGCCCTGAGCAAGCGGTATCTGTCTTATGCGCTCTCTACTATTATGTCGCGTTCGCTGCCCGATGTGCGCGATGGCCTTAAGCCGGTTCACCGCCGCCTGGTATATGCCATGTATCAGCTTAAGCTTGATCCCTCTGCGGGCTTTAAAAAATGCGCCCGTGTTGTGGGTGACGTTATCGGTAAATACCACCCTCATGGTGATGCTTCAGTTTACGAGGCTCTCGTACGTCTGGCGCAGGATTTTGCAGCCCGTTACCCCCTGGTAGAAGGGCAGGGTAATTTTGGCTCGGTTGATGGTGATAACGCTGCGGCAATGCGATACACCGAGGCCCGCCTGACCGAAGTTGCAAGTGCATTGCTTGAGGGGGTTGAAGAAAATGCTGTTGATTTCCGCCCGACCTATGATGGTGAGGAGCAGGAGCCCGTTGTCCTCCCCGGTGCTTTTCCTAATCTCTTAGCCAATGGTGCTTCTGGTATTGCTGTGGGTATGGCAACCAGTATTCCGCCACATAACGCTGCTGAGGTCTGTAAAGCAGCAGCTTTTCTGGTCAAAAAACCAGGCTGTACCACGCAGGAGCTGATGGCGTATCTGCCCGGGCCGGACTTTCCGACCGGTGGCCTGATTGTGGAAGATGAAGCGGCTATTCTGAAAGCCTATGAAACAGGCCGTGGCAGTTTTCGTATGCGTGCCCGCTGGGAGGTGGAGCAGGGGCGTTTTGGCACATGGCAGATTATCGTCACTGAAATTCCTTATCAGGTGCAGAAATCCCGGCTTATCGAACAGATGGCTGATTTGCTCGAGCAGAAAAAACTCCCGCTTCTGGGTGATATCCGTGATGAAAGTACCGACGTGATCCGTCTGGTACTTGAGCCAAAAACACGCGGTATTGAGCCTGAAGTGCTGATGGAAACATTGTTTCGTGCCACGCAGCTTGAAAGCCGTTTTGGCCTGAACATGAATGTACTTGGCGCTAACCGTACTCCGGGGGTTCTGGGGCTGAAGGAGGTTTTGCAGGCCTGGCTTGACCACCGTCATGAGGTGATGGAGCGTCGCAGTCAGCATCGTCTTGATGCGGTTGCACGCCGTCTTGAAATTCTTTCTGGTTTTCTCGCAGTTTACCTTAACCTTGATGAAGTCATTCGTATCATCCGTGAAGAAGATGATGCACGTGACTGCCTTATTCGCACTTTCTCTCTGACTGATATTCAGGTTGAAGCTGTTTTAAACATGCGTCTGCGCAGTCTCCGACGGCTTGAAGAGGTCGAGATTCGCAAAGAGCATGATAAACTCTCTGCAGAGCGTGCAGCTCTTGAAGAGTTGCTGGCTGATGCTGGCCTGCGCTGGAAGCGTATTGAGCGTGAACTGCGTGAGATGAGTGTACAGTTTGGTAAAGGTCGCCTGGGCGAGCGTCGCAGTACTCTTCTTTCAGCGCCTGAGCCGGTTGATATTTCTGTCGTTGATGCGGTTGAACGTGAGGCTGTTACGCTGATACTGTCGCAGCAGGGCTGGGTGCGTACGGTTAAAGGTCATAATATTGATGCTGAAAATCAGAAGTTTAAAGAGGGCGATGCCCTCAGGCTGACAATCCCCTGTTACACGACTGATAAAATCTGCTTCTTTGCAACGGACGGAAAAGCTTTCACCGTGAAAGCGGCTGATCTGCCACGGGGTCGTGGCGATGGTCAGCCTCTCAGATTATTGTTTGACCTGCCAAATGATGAAGAGCTGATTGCTGTTTTTGCTGTGAAAGCAGGCGGTAAACGCCTTGTTGCCTCAGATGTCGGGCGCGGTATGCTGGTTGAGGAGGAGAGTATGGTGGCTGAGAAGCGCTCAGGCCGCCAGGTGCTCAACCTAAAACCAGGTGAGCGTGCTTTGCTGTGTAACCCGGCTGAGGGCGATCAGGTCGCAGTTATTGGTGATAACAGGCGTTTTCTGATTTTCCCGGCAGAACAGTTGCCTGTTATGGCGCGTGGCCTTGGTGTTGCTTTGCAGAAATATTCTGATGCACGCCTGCGTCAGGCTATAGTCTTCTCGTCAGAGGGTGGGTTGTTGTGGCCTGGTACGGTGCGCGTGCGCCAGTGGTCTGACCTGCAGGAGTGGGCAGGTCGTCGCGCTGCAGTCGGTAAAACTGCACCGGCATGGGCCATGAAAAAAGGGTGACCGACAAATCACCCCCCCCGGTTTTGTAAGCCGGGGGATGCGGTTATTTGTTATTTTGCATCAGATGGTCGTGGTAGCCGTACTTCTGCCACTGAGCGGGTGTGGTCAGTTTTTTGGGTTCTTCTGAACAGGCTGAGAGCGTTACAGCACAGATCAGTAGTAAGATAACATGTCTCATAGTCCGGGGTCTCTGTTCAGAGGGGTTATTTACGGAGTTCCATAGAAATCGGGCCTTCGCGCCGGCCATGGGTAAACTGGTCAACAAGCGGATTGCCGCTGTTCATGAGAGATGTGGCTGCACCCTGCCAGACCATCCTGCCTTTATAAAGCATAGCGGCCTGATCACCAATGCGCTGGGCCGAAGCCATGTCGTGGGTAATGGCGATAGCGGTTGAACCGAGTGTTTTTACGCAATCGACAATAAGCCCGTCGATAATAGCGCCCATAATAGGGTCAAGGCCTGTTGTAGGCTCATCAAAGAACAGAATTTCAGGTTGTGCCGCGATAGCCCGTGCAAGGCCAACGCGCTTTTGCATGCCGCCTGACAGTTCAGAGGGGTAGAGGTCACAAACCGACTCATCAAGCCCCACCTGAGCCAGAACTGAGGCTGCTTTCTGGCGGGCGTCAGCACGTTTAATGCGCTTTTGTGCCAGCAGGCCAAAGGTCACGTTTTCCCAGACGGGCAGACTGTCAAACAGAGCAGCATTCTGAAACAGCATGCCAATTTCGCCGCGTAGTTTTTCACGGCGTTGCTCAGAGGCTGCGACAATATCTTCCCCGTTGATTTCAATGCTGCCGGAATCCGGGGTGATAAGCCCGAGAATACAGCGCAGCAGCACTGACTTGCCACTGCCCGAACCGCCAATAATGACAAGAGACATTCCGGCAGGAACATCAAAAGTAATGCCATCCAGAACGGTTCTGGAACCGAAGGATTTGTGCAGGTCGCGAATGCGGATTCTGGGAGTGGTGCTGGTCATTGTGAGAAGAACAGATCCGTCAGAAGATAATCAAAGGCCAGGAGCAGAATCGAAGCGGTAACAACAGCTGCTGTTGTGGCTGAACCAACGCCTTCAGCGCCGCCTTTGCTGTTATAACCGTAATAGCAGCCCATCAGTGAGATCAGAAAACCAAACAGTGCTGCTTTGACCAGCCCTACGGTGACATCTGCTATTTTGAGCGAGTTGAGCGTTGCCGTGATATAGGCATGAGGTGAAAAGCCCAGCTTCATAACACAGACAGTAAAGCCGCCGGCTACACCCAGAATATCGGCAATAAACACCAGCAGAGGCAGAGCCACCAGCCCTGCGAGAAGGCGTGGTGCCACCAGATATTTCATCGGATGGGTTGAGAGTGTGCTCAGTGCATCAATCTGGTCAGTGACACGCATGGTGCCCAGCTGTGCGGCAATGGCTGCCCCCACGCGCCCGGCTACCATCAGGCCGGCCAGCACAGGTCCCAGCTCGCGGGTCACGGCCAGCACGACAATGCCGGCAATAGCATTTTGTGCATGGTATTGCGCAAATCCTGTGTAGGACTGCAAAGCAATAACCCCACCTGAAAAAAGCGCGGTCAGGGCGACAACAGGCAGGGAGAAGAACCCGGTCTCCTGAAAGGTGCTGAAAAACACACGCCCGTAAAAGGGTGGGCGAAAGATGTGCGACAACCCTTCAAGAGCGAACAAAGCCAGAGACCCGGCTGCGCGAATCAGATCAAGGGTTGTCCGGCCCAGTCTGGCTACAAGAGAGAGCAAGCTATCCATCTGCCCGGTTTATCATCCTGGTTAAGTGCTTTTATAAATCGTGATGTTAAGCCGTAGCCTGATACGGGCGAGGCGTCAAAGTCTGAAATATTTTTTTATGATGAGATCGCTGAGTAGCCGCCGGGTTGCCCGATAAAATGTCAGCTCAGACGCATCATCCGTTCACCCCCCATTGCAGAGCGTGATGATGAAGGGCATCTGTAGTGGTAATAATGTCTGCTATTCTGTTTTTTTCTTTTGCCCCGGCAGGTGAAGGCAGGATTTCAGCACAGGACTATACAGCAGGAGAGTTTGAGTGCGCATAGCTATGATAGGCGGCGGGTATGTCGGACTGGTATCAGGTGCATGTTTTGCCGAATTTGGCGTGCATGTTGCTATTGTTGAAACAAACCCTCAGCGTCTGCATGCCCTGCGTAACGGAGAAATTCCTATTTATGAGCCGGGTCTTGATGCGCTTGTGGCATCAAACACGCAGGCTGGCCGCCTGACATTCGGTGATGATATTGCTCACGCCGTAACAGGCGCTGATGCGGTATTTATCGCTGTTGGTACACCACCCAGAAATGGCGACGGCGCAGCCGACCTGCAGTATGTTCATGCCGCAGCCCGTCAGATTGCTCATGCGCTGACAGGCTATACGGTTGTCGTGACAAAATCGACCGTACCGGTGGGCACAAGCCGGCGTATTGCGGCTATTATCCGTGAAACCCGCCCTGATGCTGATTTTGATGTGGCTTCCAACCCTGAATTTTTGCGTGAAGGTAATGCAATCGGGGACTTTATGCGCCCTGATCGTGTGATTATCGGCCTTGATCAGGAAAAAACGCGTACCGATGGCCGTGCTGAGGCGGTGCTGCGCAATGTATACAACAAAATCTCTCACACTGGTGCGACACTTTTATTCACCGGTATTGAAACCGCTGAGCTGACCAAATATGCCTCGAATTCTTTCCTCGCGATGAAGATTTCGTTTATTAACGAAATGGCAGATCTGTGTGAAAAATTAGGCGCCAGTGTAGAGGACCTTGCCGATGGCATGGGGCTGGACAGGCGTATTGGCCGTGAGTTTTTAAACCCAGGCCCTGGTTATGGCGGTTCATGTTTTCCTAAAGATACTCTGGCGTTGTCACGCATCGCGCAGGAGGCGCAGAGTGCCTGTCGCCTGGTTGAAACCACAGTGCTGGTTAACGAAGCCCGTAAGGCTGGCATAGCCGGGCGCATTGCCGCTTTGTGTGGTGGTTCAGTGTCAGGTAAAACGATTGCTGTTCTCGGGCTGACTTTTAAGCCTGAGACAGATGATATGCGTGAATCTCCCTCACTGCCTGTATTGCACCGACTGGCAGAAGCTGGCGCAGTTATTCGTGCCTATGACCCGGTTGCTATGAATGTGGCTCGCCCGCTTTTGCCTGCAGGGGTGATATATTGTGAGGATGCACTCAGCACAGCTGAAAATGCTGATGCACTGGTGGTGCTCACAGAATGGAATGAGTTTCGCGCACTTGTGCCAGCCGAACTGGCACAGCGGATGAAGAACGGCGTCGTTATTGATTTACGCAATATTTTCGACCCCGCTGCCATACGAACTGTCGGGCTTCGTTATGATTCTGTTGGGCGCCTGTGAGCGTATGATGCGGTAAGGAGAGTCGGCTGTGGCAAAAAAACCTTCACGTCGTTTTGTGTGTCGCAGCTGTGGCGTTGTGCACCCGAAATGGATCGGGCAGTGCGAAGGCTGTGAGGAGTGGAATACGCTTGAAGAGGAGCAGATTGAACCTCTGGCAGCTTCTTCTGCACGGCCGTCAACGCGGGGGCGCCGCATTAAGCTTGAAGGGTTAAGTGGTATCGCTCAGCCGCCGCCACGCATTAAAACCAGTATCGAAGAGCTTGACCGCGTTCTGGGGGGCGGGCTGGTGCCGGCCTCTGCTGTGCTGGTAGGGGGCGACCCGGGCATAGGTAAATCAACCCTGTTGTTGCAGGCTGCCTGTCGCCTGGCAGAAAGCGGGTCACGGGTATTGTATATCTCGGGTGAGGAGGCGGCAGATCAGATTCGCCTGCGTGCGCTCAGGCTGGGGGTGGGGTCAGCGTCTCTTGACCTTGCAGCATCAATTAACGTGACAGACATTGTGGCCACGCTTGAAGCTGAGCCAGATGTTAAAGTCGTGGTGATCGATTCAATTCAGACGATGTGGCTTGAAACGGTTGATAGTGCACCAGGCACAGTCTCTCAGGTGCGGGCCTGTGCGTTTGAGCTGATCCGCCTGGCGAAGCGGCGGGGTTTCAGCCTTATTCTGGTCGGGCATGTGACGAAAGAGGGCGCTCTTGCAGGCCCGCGTGTGCTGGAGCACATGGTTGACGCGGTGCTTTATTTTGAAGGAGATCGCGGGCACCAGTTTCGTATTTTACGTGCGGCCAAAAATCGCTTTGGTGCAACAGATGAAATTGGCGTTTTTGCGATGACTGATCGTGGACTGGAGGAGGTCAGTAACCCTTCGGCTTTGTTCCTGGCTGAACGTCGCGGCAATATTGCAGGGTCAGCTATTTTTGCAGGGCTTGAGGGTTCGCGCCCGGTTTTGCTTGAGGTGCAGGCTCTGCTTTCTCCTAAGTCGGGCGATGGTGCACCACGCCGGGCTGTTGTGGGGTGGGATAGTGGCCGGCTTTCTATGTTGCTCGCCGTGCTTGAGACGCGTTGCGGGCTGAAGCTGGCGGGTATGGATGTTTACCTTAATGTGGCAGGTGGTCTGAGAGTGACAGAGCCTGCAGCTGACCTTGCCGTGGCAGCGGCACTAGTTTCTGCTGCGAGCGGGGTGCCGACCAGTTCAGGCGATGTTTATTTTGGTGAAGTCGGGTTGTCAGGCGAAGTGCGCCAGGTGTCACAGGCTGACGCCCGTTTAAAAGAAGCCGTAAAGCTTGGTTTTGACCAGGCAGCACTGCCCCGGCGTGTTGCCAGAGGGAGTGCCCGCAGCAAGCCGCCTGAAGGTTTGACCCTGCGTGAAATTGGCCATTTATCGGACCTGACCGGCGGTATACCTGAAGAGTAAAGGAGTTTAGAAAAAATATATTGGATGGTTGCCAGAAAAACGCTCTAAGCGTATAGAGGCCATAGTCAGATGCGGATGTAGTTCAATGGTAGAACGGCAGCTTCCCAAGCTGCATACGGGGGTTCGATTCCCCTCATCCGCTCCAGACTCAATTATCTCCCTCCTTAAAAAATATATAACCGACAGTGCTCCCCTGCTATTGGGAGTATCAGGGTACCGGCACAGTGCGTTATAACCTGCTGCGCAGAAGCGCTGATTAAAGAAAAATTGAGAAATAGTTTTATGTCCAGGGAGCGATAATACTGCCGGGACAGACTTTCAGCGATTTACCGTGCGTTAATCACGGCTGCTGCGAGATAGATCATGGCGCTGAAGTTTTTGTCTGTTTTGTCGGTCATCTCGATACGTTTAAATTGTTTTAAGCGTTCAGATGAAGTGCCCGATCAGGTTTTTATGTTTATAAAATTATTTGTAAATCTTTTTATAAAATAAAGTATTTTTGTGAATTTTTATACGATATCCTGGTAGACCGGATAAAGAGATGGCGAACTTTAAAGAACACTGAGATAAAAAGCTGACACCTGTCATGAGTGCGAAGTGTCAGCATCACTTATTTTCGCTTTCGCAAGAGCAGCATAAGCAGAGCCTGGCCTATGGCTCCACCGGCGTATCGTTTCATACGACATAATAATGCTACACTAATACTGCATCTTTTCAGAGAGTCAGTAACTTACTGCACAGGCTTTGATCCCTCAGCAGCTATCACAACTGAGCTGGTGTGACAGCATAAGTATTGTCTTCAAATTGTCTCACAACCTTAACACACAATTTTAAAGTCTGCGGGTAAAACCCTCTGAAATTCTCTAAAACAGATGTGCGGATAAAGGTTAAACGTGAAACCTATAAGAACTATGAAAAAGCTCAGATGTCTGCTTCTGTCCACATCAACTATATCGTTCATGTACTACGCGCCAGTACATGCCTGGAGTAAACCTTTAGCAAAAACTACAACACACTCATCTAAAGGCTTACATCATAAGCCAAAAGAGAATGCTCCGAGTATGATGGGGGCAACGTCACCGACAGACGTATCGGAAGAGCAAATTTCTGTTTTTGGAGCACATCATCGTCAGGTTGCTGCTGGCCTGATGATTAAAGAAGATGCTCCTAAATCCCGCTCTACCGTCACGCAGGAATTCATTGAGAAGCAGGCAAACGGGTCAAACCCAATGCAGCTCATTGCATTACTCCCCGGTGTTAATACGTCAGACCAGGACCCTCTGGGCATGACCGGTGGCAATATGACAATGCGTGGCCTGACATCTCAGCAGATAGGTTTCACGCTTGAGGGTTTTCCCATTAACGATATTGGCAGTTATGCTGTGTACCCGCAGGAAATTGTGGATGCAGAAAACTTGCGTAGTATCAACGTAGAACAGGGTTCTGCAGATCTCGATAGCCCGCATATTTCTGCAACCGGGGGTGCTGTAGATATGTATCTCCGCGATCCGGCGAACCATTTTGGTGGTAAGCTCGTCGGGTCGTATGGCTCATATAATATGCGTCGTATTTTTGGTCGTGTGGATACAGGCTATGTTGGTCACACAAATCTGCGAGGTTTTGTATCTTTCTCTCAGGCTGCAGAGGATATGTGGAGAGGCCCGGGTAGTTCCAATAAAATGCATGGAGAAACCAAATGGGTCAACAAATGGGGTAATGGCAACGTCGTTTCACTGAGTATTATTGGTAATCATTCTTCAGGGGTGCTTTTTCCATCTACGAGAGTAACCACCGCGGCTGATATGAACGCCATGAACACCGGTAAGGGTTACAACTCTCTGGTCAACAGCATGATCAAGAATAACGTCTATGAGTCGAAATGGAACCCCGACAGTCCGAGTGGAAATTATTACCAGCTACACAGAAATCCGTTTACCAACATTTACGCATCGGCTCCTTCGACTTTCAGGTTGTCTGATAAAATCACTCTGACAGAAACACCGTATTTCTGGTACGGGAACGGAAATGGTGGTGGGGCCTATAGCACCAGTTTTCAGAATTATCAGTATGGCGCTGAAAAAATGTCAGCGTCTCTTGGAAATTACAATGCATCTAATACCAAGTCGATGCTTTTGTATAATCCTTCAAACACGCAAACCTACCGTCCAGGCTCTGTCACCAAACTGACTTTGCACACCGGAATAAACCGTCTTGAAGCCGGCTACTGGTTTGAATATTCAAAACAGCGTCAGACAGGCCCTTATAGCCTTATTAACTCGGAGACGGGGCGGGCGCTTGATTTATGGGGAGGGGGACCTAACCTCGTATTATCAAACGGTGTGACGGCTGAATATCGTGATACGTTAACACAAACACGTATTCATACACTTTTTTTAGCTGACAGTCTTTCACTGCTTAATAATAAATTAAACATTGAAGCGGGCCTTAAATATACCTTTGTTAAACGTCAGGGATATAATGGTCTGCCAGACACATCGACAGGATCTCATATCAATGGTTCCTGGCAGCAACCTCTCCCGGCTTTTTCTGTTCGTTATAAAGTGAATAGTGAAAATCAGTTTTTTGCTTCTGTAACAACAAACTTCCGTATTCCTATGAACAGTTCCCTATATGATTCCGGGTCATATTATCCAGGTTCTGGCTATTCTACCAAAGCGAACCCAAACCAGAAAACGGAATATTCGATTTCTGAAGAAGCAGGATGGCGTTATCAGGGAGCAACTATAATGAGCTCCATTACGTTTTTCCATTATAACTTTACAAACCGTCTTTATACACAGGTTATTACTCAGCCGAACGGCAGCTATTATACAACCAGTATTAATGGTGGTGGTATGCATGCTTCGGGTGTGGATGCTGAAATTGGAACACGTCCGTTTCATAATTTCCGCCCGTATGCGTCTTTTGAGTATGTTGACGCCCGCACTGATAATAACCTGGCTGCCAGCAGTGGCAGTACCAGTGACTATGTTCATTCTAAGGGTAAATTTGCCCCTCAGACGGCTAAATATCAGGTTGGTTTTAACCTCGATTATGATGACGGTAATTTCTTTTCAGGGTTTAGTCTGAAATATACTGGTTCGCAGTATGCTACGTTTACAAATGACCTGAAGATTCCAGGTTATGTTCGTATGAATATATCTGCTGGTTATCGCTTTAAAAACTTTGGTTTTCTCAAACATCCGACACTTAAGCTGAACCTGATGAATATCGCGAACAACCATTATCTGGGTTTTGTTAATGGTGCTGCTACGAACGCGAAAGCCACAACCGGTGTCTTTGGTTCTAAAATTGCAGGCCAGAGCACAAGTTATCTGATCGCCAGCCCGTTCTCCGTTCTCGGGACGTTCAGCGCAGATTTTTAAAATTCTTCAGTGAGATATCCGCCTGCTGCATGAGGCGGATTTTCTTTCATTATCTCCCTGACTATTGTCAATTCGATGCGCAGTATGAGGAAACGTCATCATTGTCCTCTGACATTTATCGCAGAAGCCTGCTGACCGCTGGTGCGGGTCTTTCACTGTCTGGTTTGCTTCCGTCAATTCAGCGTGCACGTGCAATCCCGGCACGACGTGAAAGCGGAACAATCAGCGACGTTCGGCATATTGTTATTCTGATGCAGGAGAACCGGTCGTTTGACCACTACCTTGGTCATTTATCAGGGGTACGTGGGTATGGCGACCGACATGTTGTGCATGGTCCGGAAGGTTTTCCGGTCTGGTGGCAGCAGCGTCATAAATCAGCAGATGGCTGGATTACGCCTTTTCACCTGCCGACACAAACAACCAGCGCGCAATGTGTCATGGATCTTGATCACAGCTGGACGCCAACACACGCAGCAATTAACAAGGGCTGGAATAACCAGTGGCCACGTTATAAGACAGATATGACGATGGGTTATTACACCCGCGATGATATCCCTTTTCATTATGCACTGGCTGATGCGTTTACAGTCTGTGATCACTGGTTTTGCTCTACTCCTACTCAGACACATCCTAATCGCTACTACCTGATGACGGGTATGGTTGACCCGGCGGGAACAGGCGGAGGGCCGGTGCTTGATAACAGAGACTGGGTCGACCGTCCTTTTTATCCGAATGTCGCAGCACCTTTCTCATGGACGACTTACCCTGAGCGCCTGCAGGACGCAGGTATTGACTGGCGTATCTATCAGCAAAGCATGTCAGTCTCTGATATTGAAAATGGTAATTTCGGTACAAACGTACTGATGAATTTTCGTAATTTTGTTGATGCGCCAAAGGGTTCCCCTTTGTATGAGCGGGCTATGACTGCCCGGACACTCGATAATCTGCGGCAGGATGTGCTGGCTGATCGCTTGCCTCAGGTCTCGTGGGTTTTGCCGCCGGCAGCTTATTCCGAACATCCTCGCTGGACACCAGGTTACGGTGCAACCTTCATTTCTCGTACGTTAGATGCGTTAACGGCTAATCCTGAAGTATGGGCCAGAACTGTTTTTCTGGTTATGTATGACGAGAATGATGGTTATTTTGATCATATGCCGCCGCCTCAGCCGCCAACACCTGTGCTGCCAGGAAAAAGCACGGTTGATACAGCAGGGGAAATTCATGACCGTGTCGCGGCTTTTCGCCCGGAAAGCCAGACCGCAGATATGCTGCCTTTCGGTCTGGGTCCGCGCGTGCCGGCCTTTATCATTTCTCCCTGGAGCACAGGTGGTTTTGTCAGCTCAGAAGTTTTTGATCATACGTCAGTTATTCGCTTCATTGAGGCACGCTTTGGCGTAAAAGAACCTAATATTACCCCCTGGCGTCGTGCCATTTGCGGTGATCTGACAGGCGCGTTTGATTTTACACGCAAACGTACTGTGCTGCCACCACTGCCCGATACCACCGCTTATCGAAAAATAGCTGATGCATCCTGCAAACTTCCCGCCGTTATTGTCCCTCATCAAAGCCGTATTGAGGATATGGGACGTCAGGAAACAGGTGTGCGTCTGGCCAGACCATTACCTTATGACCTGACTGCTGATCTCGTTCCTTCTGCTCCGGGTGTTCTGACCCTGAATATGCGTAATGACGGTAAGCAGGCTGTGTGTCTTTATGTTTATCGTGATACTACGCATGAGACGCCTCGCCGCTATACAATCGGGCCAGGCAAAGCTTTGCAGGACGTATGGTCTGTGCAGCAGGGTGATAGTCACAAGATTACCGTTCTGGGTCCTAATGGTTTTGCACGGTATTTTTACGTTCCTGACGCGACGACCATGAGCCTTACGGCCTGTCATGATGCCGCTACCGGTAGCCTCATTCTTAAAGCTGTTAATAGCGGAGCAGTTTCTAAGCGTCTTTTACTCCGGGATAATGCTTATGGTGCAGCAGACCGCAGCTTTGATGTTCCGGGTCAGAGCTCTTCCAGCTTGCCTGTTAACCTCGCGAATAGTCATCACTGGTATGATCTGACGGTAATAACGGAGGGTGAGGACCGTAATGAAATTCGTCTGGCCGGCCATGTTGAGACAGGACGCATAAGCATTACAGATCCGGCTATGGGGGTAATCTCAGGTTAACTATGTCGGGTCTCAGTAACTTTCTCAGCTTTGTAAACTTAACATTACATATCTGTATTATTGCCAGAATCAGGCAGTCAGGATTCCAATGAAATTTCGTTTTTTTTGTGCATCTCTGATCGGTGCAGGCACACTTGCCTTTTCTTCCAGCGCATTCGCCTGGGGGCCGTATGGGCATGCGATCGTAGCGGATATCGCACAGGAGCATCTGACACCTCAAGCTGAAAAGACCGTAACTGCGTTACTCGCTCTTGAAGATCATCAGACACTCGATCAGGTTGCCTCCTGGCCCGACACGATTGGTCATATTCCGGAGAACAAAGGAGGAGCACCCAAAACGCTGAAATGGCATTATGTCGATATAGACGTGTCCCACTCAGTCTATGATCAGGCCCGTGACTGCCCGGACCATGCCTGCGTCGTGGAAAAACTCCCCGAGGAGGTCAGAATCCTTGCCGATACGCATGCGTCACCTCAGGAGCGTCTGGTTGCATTGAAGTGGATAGTTCACCTTGCGGGGGATATCCATCAGCCGCTGCATGCTGCTGAGCGCAATAAGGACATGGGTGGCAATGCAATCCACCTTACTTATTTCGGAAACAATGCCAATGGTCACATGAACCTCCACTCTCTGTGGGATGAGGGGGTGATAGATCATCAGGCGAACCTGCATGTTGGCCCGTTCTACAGCATCGACCCCGTTCGCGCGAAGCAGGAGGCGGATCGTCTTGGCGCTCAGATCACACCTGATGAGACGAAATACTGGGTGCAGGATCTGGATAGCGGAGATATTCATGATGCCAGCGTTAGCTGGGCTAACGAGAGTCATTCCCTGGCCCGTACTGTGGCTTATGCTGCGCTGCCTGCCAGTAAGGGAGCTGATGTTGGCAAGACTTATACCGAATTGACATGGCCGATTATGGAGCTTCGCCTGCAACAGGCCGGAGTTCGACTGGCCGCTATTTTAAATAAAGCGCTGTCGCATTAAGTGAGTAGTAATACCGCGTCTGATAGCGCGGTATTACCACCATACATTGTGCCAGACTCTATCGGGTTATCAGCATAGTTATGTGACTTCGTAGCACTGTCTGTCATAGCCTGCAGTATCAGTCTGCAGCCATGCTGAAAGCTTCATCTTTTATTTCAAAAAATGCTCCTGAGCCTGAAGAAGTCGCTGAGATGGCAATTATTAGCCATCGTACGCACGGAATAATCAGAGAGCACTGTTCCTCACTGATAGCAGGCGGGCGTTACATAAAACTTAAAGGCAGAAAGGCATAACGCTGTCTAAATTTATGCATATGGTAAGAAAAATATAATTGTTCTGACTTTTCCAGATATTACAAAAAACCTATCTGATGTTATGCCTTTCATCTGTATTTTAATAAAAAATTTTTTGTTCAGAAAAATCATTAACTATATAGAGGCATAGTTTAAGGATTTACTAAACTTAACAGAAGCTTTGCTTGCAAAACAAAATAAAAGAGCCTCTTGAAAAAAATAACGAGAAGTTTCAGGCTGTCTGAATGCATTTTATGACGGAATAAAAAATTTATGCCTCACCATGTTACAGCTGCGCCTGCATTTTCCTCTCGTTCATCATTGCGTAAAGCGATTATTCAGTCTTTTCGTAAGCCCGAAGCTGAGTGTGTCAAAATCCTGACACCCGCGGCAACCCTGAATGATGCAGAACAAAAAACCGCAGCTGAGCTGGCGACCCGCCTTACAACGGCGCTCAGGGCAGAGCGTCGCCCGGGGCTGGTTGAAATGCTTGTGCAGGAGTTCTCCCTGTCCTCTTCTGAGGGAATTGCCCTCATGTGTATGGCTGAGGCTCTGTTGCGCATTCCCGATACCGCTACGCGTGATGCCCTGATTGAAGATAAAATAGGTAATGGTGACTGGCTGGCGCATATTTCGCGTGACCGCCCGCTATTTACCAATGCAGCAGCCTGGGGGCTGGCTGTTACGGGTGAGCTGGTTGGTAAGCGTGATGAGAAAAATCTGAAAAATACGTTGCTTGACCTGGTGTCGCGCAGCAGCAAGCCCCTTATTCGTCGCGCTGTCGATACTGCTATGCGCCTTATGGGTGAGCAGTTTGTGCTGGGCGAGACCATTGAGCAGGCACGTGAAAACAGCACAGAGCTTGAAGAAAATGGCTTTGCTTATTCTTATGATATGCTTGGTGAGGCAGCCTTTACGGCAAAAGATGCAGAGCGCTATCGCAGGGATTATATTAATGCCATTCACGCCATAGGTCGCAGCGCAAAAGGCAGCGGTGTGTATGAGCGGCCAGGTATTTCTATTAAGCTTTCTGCTTTGCATCCGCGTTATGTTCGCGCGCAATATGAGCGTGTTATGGCTGAGCTTTTTCTGGTTGTGAAAGAGCTTGTGCTGCTTGCCCGCGGCTATGATATTGGCGTGAGCATTGATGCAGAAGAGAGTGAGCGGCTTGACCTTTCACTCGATCTGCTTGAGGCGCTATGTCATGTGCCAGAGCTTAAAGGCTGGCATGGTATCGGGTTTGTCGTGCAGGCTTATGGCAAGCGCTGTCCGTTTGTGCTTGACTTTATGATTGACCTTGCACGGCGGTCAGAACACAGGCTGATGATCAGGCTTGTTAAAGGTGCTTACTGGGACAGTGAAATTAAAAAAGCACAGATCGATGGTCAGTCTGATTTTCCTGTTTACACGCGTAAGTGCCATACAGATATCAGCTATCTCGCCTGTGCGCGTAAATTGCTTGATGCGCGAGATGCTGTTTTTCCGCAATTTGCCACACATAATGCCCGTACTGTTGGTAGCCTTTATGCGCTGGCAGGTAAAAAATTTGAAGCCGGCTCATACGAGTTTCAGTGTTTGCACGGTATGGGAGAGCCTCTTTATAAGCAGATTACCGGCTCAGCTGAGCTCAGGCGTCCGGTACGTATTTATGCGCCGGTTGGTACGCATGAGACATTGCTGGCTTACCTGGTACGACGTTTGCTTGAAAACGGTGCAAACTCATCATTCGTCAATCAGGTGGGGGATGACACACTTTCTGTCGCCACTTTGATTGAAGACCCGATTGTTACGGCACAGCGCTTTGAGCCTTACGGCGCACCACACCCGGAGATTTCTAAACCGGCAGATCTGTTTGCGCCTCAGCGTCGTAACTCGTCAGGGCTTGATCTGGCAGATGACCGGGTCTTATCTGGTCTGGCTGCGGGTTTAAAAGGGGCGCCAAAAACCTGGAAAGCGGCTCCTGTTGTGTTCAGGCAGCGTGTCAGAAGTAAAGAGCGCCCTGTCATTAATCCTGCCTGCCACAGTGATAAAGTCGGTGTCGTTGCGTCAGCTACGCCAGCTATGGTGACAAAAGCAGTTGATGCAGCACAGGCAGCACAGGCTGAGTGGGCTGCAACGGCGCCGTCATATCGGGCGGATATTTTTGATAAGGCCGCAGATCAGCTTGAGGCACAGCGATATGAGCTGCTTTCTCTGCTTTCGCGTGAGGCAGGAAAGTCTCTTCCCAATGGCGTGGCTGAAGTGCGTGAGGCTGTTGATTTTCTGCGCTATTACGGTGCGACTATTCGCCGCGAGTTTGACAATACGACACATAAGCCACTTGGTGTGGTGGTTTGTATCAGTCCCTGGAATTTCCCGCTGGCCATTTTTATCGGACAGATTGCAGCGGCTCTTGCCGCTGGTAATGTTGTTCTTGCCAAGCCAGCCGAAGAAACTCCTTTGATTGCTGCTGTTGCTGTTAGTATTTTGCATAAAGCCGGTGTGCCTCAGGCCGCCTTGCAACTGCTGACAGGGGAGGGGGATGCAGGCGCAGCACTTGTCGCTGATGAGCGTGTCAGTGGTGTGATGTTTACCGGTTCGACTGCGGTTGCACAGCTGATTAACCGTCAGCTTGAAAAAAGACGAACACATACTGGTCAGCCTGTTCCGTTTGTTGCAGAGACAGGTGGGCAGAATGCCATGATTGTCGATAGTTCAGCTTTGGCTGAACAGGTTGTGGCTGATGTGATTGCTTCAGCTTTTGACAGTGCAGGGCAGCGTTGCTCGGCACTGCGTCTGCTGTGTGTGCAGGAGGAATGTGCCGACCATGTTCTGGGCATGTTACGTGGCGCAATGAATGAACTCCGGCCTGGTAATCCGGCAGATCTGTCAACCGATATTGGCCCCGTGATTACAGCAGAAGCTGCTGAGAATATTACGCGCCATATTGAGGCATTTCGTACCAGGGGAGCATCGGTTTTTTCTGTGTCGGTGCCTGAGCATTGCTCTGAAGGGTATTTCGTACCACCCACCCTGGTAGAAATAAAAGCTGTGAAGGAGATGGGGGGCGAAGTGTTCGGTCCTGTGCTTCATGTGCTGCGTTATAAACAAAATACACTTGATCAGCTTTTAAACGAAATTAACGCCACCGGTTATGGCCTCACTTTTGGCTTACATACGCGTATTGAAGCAACAGTGCAGCACGTGCTGTCGCGTATCCATGCGGGTAATCTGTATGTTAACCGTAACACGATTGGTGCTGTTGTTGGTGTGCAGCCATTTGGTGGGCAGGGCCTGTCAGGTACCGGGCCGAAGGCTGGTGGACCATTGATTTTGCGCCGTCTGCTTGCTCAGTCGCCAGAGATGGTATGGACATTCTCTGGTGAGAAACCTGTGGTGATGCAGGCATGGACAGACTGGCTTATCGCTGAAAAAGAGACAAAACTTGCCGGGCAGGCTCTGGTTCTTGGGCGAGGCAGTGTAGTCGATGGTGAATGTATGCTCCCAGGGCCGGTGGGTGAAAAAAATCTCTACCGTCTGGCACCCAGAGGCGCTGTATTGTGTATTCCTGCCACGAAAGAAGGGCTGTACAACCAGCTCTCTCTGGCGTTCTCAGGAGGGAATACGGTTCTGCTCCTGGCTGATGCCTCAATTGAGGGCTGGATCGCAACTCTTCCTTTGCTTGTTCAGAATGCAGTTACGTTTGTTGCCAGCGCTACAGAAAAGCCCTGCGCTGTGCTGCTGGGTGAGCGTGATGATGATGCGTTTGCCTATGCACGTGCAGCACTGGCTGAAGGGGATGGCCCGGTTGTTCCGGCATGGATTACCGGAGAGGAACTTCCTCATGTGGAGTGCGTTATTGAGGAGCAGTCACGCAGTATTAATATTTCAGCCGCAGGTGGTAATGCCAGCCTCATGACGCTGAGCTAAACGGACCGTTTGTTTTTACGAAAAATACCGGCTTTCATTACTGAGAGCCGGTATTTTTTGCTTATCCGTGTTCAGGCTGTCTTTTTGTCGGATAGTACTGTCTGCTCCTGTGCCGTCCGGCGTGTGATCAGGCATGCCAGGGCATAACAGGCCAGTGACGTGCTCAGGCTTGCGATAGCTGTCATACGTTCATTGTGCCCCCACAGCATCGCAATGAAGACAAGTGTTACAGCGATCAGAGTACCATAATTTATATAAGGAAAGAGCAGCAGAGTATAATTTGCGGTGTCGCCGGTTTTTTCTGCTCTGCCTCGTGTGCAGATATAGGCTGCGACGATCATAGAGTAGACAACCAGGATGACACCCCCGCTACAGCTCAGCAGAAACGCGAAGATCGTGTCAGGTGCAAGGATGGATGAGAATGCGACCAGAGTGCCGGCAATACTGCTGATAACAACGGCGAGGCGGGGTGTTTCGGTCTTGCCGGTGCGCGCCAGTCGTGCAGGTGCATCACCACTGGCGGCCAGTTCGGTCAGAATGCGGGATGTGACGTACATGCTGGAATTCATGCAGGAGAGAATGGCACTCAGTACGATGATACGCATTATCACGCCGGCACCGGGTATGCCCATGACATCCATTGCGGTGACAAAGGGCGATTTACCTGGTTCGATATTCTGCCATGGCACGACCAGTAAAACCATAGCGACTGAAGCGAGGTAAAAGAGTGTGACCCTCGCCCCGATGCTGCGCGTTACCCGCGCAACATTCTGGCCGGGTTCGTGCGATTCTGCTGCGGCCACTGTTGCAATTTCTGACCCCATCATAGTGAACAGAATGGTTGGCACGATGGCGAGTACACTGGCAGGTCCAAAGGGAAAAAAGCCACCATGCCCCAGAAAATTGCTGGCAGCCGGCACCCCCGGGCCAAAGACATGCCCGACAAACAGAGCGGCAATGCCAATGAAAAGAAGAATGCTCATTACCTTAATGAGAGAAAGCCAGAATTCACATTCGCCAAAAACACGCGGGGCTGCAAAATTAATAAGTTTCAGGATGATAATCAGGCCGATAGCCAGCACCCATATGGGAAGCTGAAGCCAGTCCTGCACGATCAGGGCGCCGGCAATGGCCTCACTTCCCAGTACAACAATCCAGAAAAACCAGTAAAGCCAGCCAGCTGTAAAACCAAGGCGTGGGCCGAAAGAAGCGCGGATATACGCAACAAAAGAGCCTTTGCCCGGGTGAGCCGCAACCATTTCGCCGAGCATACGCATAATCAGAACGACAAGGATGCCTACTGCCAGAAAAGTTACAAGAACAGCCGGGCCAGTCACAGAAATAGCGGCACTACTACCAACAAAAAGGCCTGCACCAATGACACCCCCCAGGGCGATCATTGCAATATGGCGGCTTTGTAGCCCATCAGTATTGGTAGTTACTGCATTTTTATTGTTGTCAGGCATGATATGCAGGGGTCCCTCACTCTGATATCGTAATGAATGGTTGCACATTCCAAAAGCGTTATGCAATTAAAATATTACACTCATGTAATGTGTGGAGAAAACAGTTTTTCGTGAGCCTGAGATGTGTTCTGAAGCTGCTGTTAAAATAATCTCTCCGGCATTGTAATTGTTGAAGTGAATATAATCAATATCACGAAATTTTTTCCAATAATATCAGGAGATTTTTTGTATAAATTAAAATAATTATTTTATTATGATTTTTGGTGTATTTTTATTTTTTTTCAATAATGGGGTTTTAATTTTGAATTAAATAGTTATTTCATTAAAATAATTAAAATTTTTCTTTTTTATAGATATTCCTGATTTTTTAATCTGGCTGTACTGGCTGTGAGATAGCTCTCCTGCGTTGCAGATCACTTGATTTTTTTTTGTTTTACAGGAAGTTTGGGCATGATTTTTGGGGGAAGGAAAAACTCAAATGAAGCTGTCTTCTGTCTGTAAGTTATCAGCGTTGTCACTTGTTGTTGCAATGACCTGTTCTTCTGTTTCTGCTTATGCTGATCAGGCGCCTGGTGATGTTGGTACGCCTGCGCTGAGTGATGTCGATTTGTCAGGCTTTGTTGCCAGCGCTGACCCTGTTGAGGTTGCTGGCTTGCTTAACTACTGCACTGAAACCAACTATGTTTCTTACGACGATGGTTTCCAGGTGCTTCAGTCTTATAATAAAAAGACAAATGCTGTGCCTGAGGGGCAGGAGGGCAACATGAACTATGCCCGCGGTACAGCCGGTCAGATGCTGGTTAACGGCAAAACTTATTCGTTGCCAATGTCTGTAGTTCCTGTTCGTGAAAAAGCCTGTAAAGCTGTGCTGGCACGTGCGAAAGCTGCGCTGTAAAAATAGTCTGAAGAAGGCTGGTCATACTGGTCAGCCTTCTCTGGAATTGAATATCGTATAGAAAAATAAAAATTCCGGGTTTATTGCGGTGAAAGAAAACAGAAAATATCAGCTTTTTTCTGGTTTTCCTGCAGGCCGATATGGCCGGTCTGAGAAGAGATTTTCGGCGCTTAGAGAATGCATTAAAGCAAAGCGCGGTGTACCGTTAATTGATTCGTTCCACATTTTTAAGGGACGAACCCAGTAAGTGCCGTGTTCCTCACTGCGGTAAGTAACAAGCCATTCTTCGGTTTCGCTATGACGTCCCACGCAGATCAGTGTATAAAGACCACCTTTATAGTGCCTGTATAAGCCGGGGCATGGATGTTCCGGGGGCGTGGTTTCGGACATCTTGTGAGGGTAAGTTTTCATGGCCAGAATATGTACCATAACAGGTCAGAAGAGTGCAGTGTTGAAAAAACAAGTCATTATGTGTGCTGTCATCACTGGTCTTTTATCAGCCGGCGGACCCTCCTTCGCCAGGCAGGCCAGGCACAGTAACAATGTCGCATCTCTGGCAGGGCATCAGGTTGTGCTGACACGTCAGCCAGGGGGTGAGCTTGATACCATAGCACGTAAGTTAAATGCCGATGATCTGGCAACAGCCGCCCGTCATAAAGAAATACCTCTGGTGCTTGTAGGTTCAGCAGCTCTTTCTCCTGACGGGCGGGATACGGCCTTATTTGTTCAGGTGCAGTCTGCAAGTCTGTGTGGCTCTGCCGGATGTTCAACGGATGTTTATCTTAAAAAAGGTGACGACTGGGTTAAAATTCTGGATTCTGTCAGTGGTCCGGTGACGGTCCTTCCGCGCAGGCATGATGGTATGTATGATATAGTCGTTGATGGTACAGACCGCTGGGTCTGGAGAAACGGCGCCTATCATGACACGCTGACTTTAACTGATGGTCCGTCAGTAACGAAGCCTGCCCCCAAAAAACCACATGAAGTTCATACAGGTTTGCGTGGCTAATAATACAGCAGTCTGAAATGATGGCTGAAAACGAGTTGTAATTTATGTCTTCTTCTGCTCCCGGTAGCGTTCGTCTCACTCTTATCAAAACATTGCTCACAGTTGGTCTGACGGTGGTGCTGGTTATGGGGATGCGGTTTTTTCTCACCGCATTGCCGCGTGTAGATGCTGCCACTGGTGGGCATGCTGGTGCAGATATTCTGAGGATTCTGACGGGAGATGGTAGTCTCACACGTCAGAAAATAGTAACGGGTTGTTTGCTTCTGGTGTGCTTTCTGCTTGCTTTGTTTTTGCTGTGGGTGGGGCAAATTATTCTGAAAAGAATTAAAACATAAAAATCTGTTTTTATGGATGAGGCCCGGAGTTCTCGCTTCTGCTCTTACAGAAAGCCCATGAGTAAGCGAGAATACACCATGAGATGATCAGAAGGCTGCCGCCGGTGGGGGCGATATGAAAAGCACGATGACCACTAAAGGCCGTATAACAGACGCCAGATACAAACATGAGCGTGCCTGTCAGTAAACCGAAGCCTGCAATAAGGGTAAGGCGAGGCGCGTGTCGGGGAAGTCTGAGACCGATAGAAATAAGTGCAAGGGCATGCCACATTTGCACATCTGTCGCGTTATGCAGCATAGCCCGCCCGCCCTGTGCCAGTTGTTCATCCGGCAGATGCGCGGCCAGAGCGCTCATTATGACAGCAGAGGCAGCAAGCAGAGCGCCACAAACACACCATATACGTGTAATAACTGAAAAAGCAGGCATAAAGGCTTCCCTTAATATTCGGTTTAAAAGGATAAGGTTATGAGCATTCGCATAGATCGTGTTGTGACACGAGGGGGAGATAGCGGACAAACCTCACTGGGTGACGGAAGCCGTGTATCTAAACATACAGCCAGGGTAGGAGTAATTGGTAGCCTGGATGAGCTGAATGCTGCGGTGGGTTTGTTAAGGGCACATGTTCCCGATGAGTCTCCTGTCAGTCAAACTTTGATGCAGATACAGCATTTGTTGTTTGATATGGGCGCTGATATCTGCTGTCCTGAGGCAACAAAAAAAGCAGAGCGGGCGGCACGTATTACAGAAGAGCTTCTGCTGTGGGTTGAGCAGGAAACGTTTGCGTTGCAGGAGAGACTGGCGCCGTTGACCAGCTTTGTATTGCCCGGTGGCAGTATTGCAGCGGCGTGGGCTCATATGGTGCGAACTCAGGTGCGTCGTACAGAACGGGATTTCGTTACTTTAATG
Organism: Acetobacter sp. DmW_043; assembly: GCF_002153485.1. Classification (NCBI taxonomy): domain Bacteria; kingdom Pseudomonadati; phylum Pseudomonadota; class Alphaproteobacteria; order Acetobacterales; family Acetobacteraceae; genus Acetobacter; species Acetobacter sp. DmW_043. The sequence continues at coordinate 95,240 of NZ_JOMN01000007.1, forward strand.
CAGGAAGAAGAGGTGAATAAAAAGATATTAAAAATACTTAACAGATTGTCGGATTATTTTTTCGTTCTCGCCAGACATTTTAACGATGATGGTAAAAAAGATATTTTGTGGAAAATTAAATAGTATTTTTTATTAACTTTAATTTAAAAAAAACTATAAATTTATATATTTTTTTAATTTTTTTTTGTATTTATTGAGTGTTTTTTATTCTTATTTAAATAAAAAATGGCTATTTATTTAAAGTTAATTATATTTTTTTAAAATAAAATTCATATTATATATTATTTTTGATTGTTTTTGAGGGATGTTTTGTGGGCAGTGAAAGTATTTTTGATTGGAAAAAAAATCTGAGTATGTTATCTGTCAGTTAAAGAAATTATTTTCTCTTATATGTTAAGAAAAAGAGATTAATTTCTACAGTATTTTAATCATTTAACGGCGTGCCATAAACATGGCGTATGTAATGCATCAGAAGGAAGTGAAGAGTTATTTCTCTGATTTCTGAAAAGAGAAGATTTTAGAATTTCTTCTGATGTATCAAGAAAGTAAAAAGTATAATAATGGTAAGTATTATAAAAGCAGCGGCATCATCTTCATTTTTTTCAAAACCTGAGAAAAGCCAGGAAGAGGCAAGCGAGGAAGAATCACTTCGTAGTGCCCTTGAGCGCATGGGTTCTTCTCATCAGAGCCGTGCACAGGCTGTTCAGCGCGCGCAGGGTGACGGCAATCAGCTCAGACGTCGTCGTTTTGTAAAAGACGGTGATGTGCAGGTTGAAAAGCACTCTCTGGCCGGTATTAAGCCAAGAGCACTCGCTTCAGTGCAGGCAAGTGGTACAGCGCGTACAGTTCATTTCTCATCAGGTAGTACAGGCGACAGCGAGCTGGTGCATTTGCGGCGTTTGCTGGCGACCGAGAAAAAGCGCGCAGAAGAAGCCTCACGTTTGATCGAGGATATGCAGCATACAAATAAAGCGCTGACTACACGTCAGGTTCATGCTGACCTTGAGGTGACAGAGCTGAAAGTGAAGCTTGAAGAAGCTGAAACTAAAGTTGTAGCTCAGACCCGCATTATCAGAGGCCTTCAGTGGGACCTTGAGCGTTGCGAGGAAGAAATGCATGGCCTGCGCAAACGTCTCGACGCGAAGCCACGTGGTCGCCCTCGTAAAGAGGTATCTGCGGCTCCGGTTGCGGAAAAAGACTTTGAGAGTGAAAGCAATGCTGATGTCATAGATAGTGAGCCACAGCCTGTAAAATGGTGGAAAGACTAAAATTCTGTGTACAGATAAAGGGAGCAGATGAAATTATTTTCGTCTAAGTCACTGCTCGTTGTTGTATTTGTAAATATAGCGTGCGGTGTCGTATTTTTGTCTGTGCCGATTTTTATTGAAGGTTTTCTTTCTCTTTTTAAAAATGTTTTTGATATTTTAATTTTGCCGTTTTCATTTTTATTTAAAATTATGGGCTGGTCGGCACGAGTTTCTTCTCTCGATCAGCTTTCTCACGGGCTGATAAAGGGAGGCAGATATAATCTGTTTCCCAGATTATGTTCAGTTATATTTCTTATTTTATCAGGAAGCTGTTCAGCGTTGACGCTTGATAATATCGGTGACAGGTTTTCTGTATTTTTACTTTGTCTGGCACCGGCATTTTTGCTGGTATCCTGTTTTTTATCTGGTATATCCCTGTCCTGTATTATGATCCCTGCGTTTCTGGTGCAGTTGTATTTTCTTGCATTTTGTAAAGCTGAGTATTCTGCTGGCAGAAAATAAAAGCGGGTTATGAGATGCGCCCGGTTTTTTTATAGTTCATTATAAATCAGTATGATCAGAGTGTTGTAATGTAATTTACAAACCAGTTTCTGATCGTTTACAGGTTAGTTTTTATCCCCCAAAATGGTTATAATCCTGTTTGTTAGCATACTCGCGGAGAGGGGCCTGTGCCTTCGTTTGGGGTCTGTATTAGAATTAAGTAAGGAATAATTACTTGTTGTTCATGATATTCATTTTACTCATGCGTCTTTTGAACATTTATTGCTGGGTTCTGCTTGCTTCATGTATTTTTATCAATTTGTGTATTTTTGGGGTGCTTGATGCCCGTAAAAGCTTCGTTCAGAGAGCAGGATATTTCCTTGAGGCCGTAACAGAGCCTGTTCTGGCTCCTGTCAGGAGAATTTTGCCCGATCTTGGCGGTGTTGATTTTAGTCCTATGGTTGTACTTCTTCTGATCCGCTATGCCGTGCAACCTGGTCTGATAGAGGTTTTTCGTTATATATTAGCAGGCTAAGCGGATGCAGCAGCCTGCCTCAGATCAGTTCTGAGGCAGGTTTTTATAAAGCTCGAGGGCGTGTGTCCGGGCTGTTTTCAGGTCTACAATCGGGGCGGGATAGCGCTTGCCTGATGTTACAGCTGTATGCCTGAGCAAATCTCCGCCTGCTTTCCATGGTGTATGTATTAATTTATCAGGCAGAGCGCGCAACTCAGGCACCCACTGACGAATATATTCGCCTGATGGATCAAATTTTTCGGACTGGCCAACCGGGTTGAAAATGCGAAACCAGGGGGAGGCATCAATGCCCGTGCCGGCGCACCATTGCCAGTTCATTGCGTTTTGAGCCGGGTCAGCATCAGCCAGTCTTTCCCGAAACCATTTTTCGCCTTTACGCCAGTCTGTGAGCAGATGTTTTGTCAGAAAAGAGGCTGTTACCATTCTGACCCGGTTATGCATCCACCCGGTTGCATAAAGCTGGCGCATGCCGGCATCAACCAGCGGATAACCTGTGCGGCCCATTTTCCATGCATTAAACAGGGTTTCATCATCGCCCCATGGCATATGATCAAATTCAGAGCGAAGATTCTTTGTCGCCATATCAGGATAATAGAAATACTGCGTCCAGGCGAAATCGCGCCATCCCAGCTCTGACAAAAATGTCCATCCCTGATCTGCCAGGTGTGGTTTCTGCCGCATAACAGCTTCGGTTGCGTGCCACACCTGTCGGGCTGACAGGAGGCCGGCCCGAAGATAAGGGGAGAGAGACGACGTGCCGTCTTTATCAGGCCGGTCTCTGTCCGTGCTGTAGTGTGTCAGCCCTGTTTCGAGAAATGTTTCCAGCAACTCATGCGCGGTTTCCTCTGAGCAGAGCCATTCTTTTTCTGCATCACATGCGCCTTCCGGCAGGCTGATTTCTGATTCTTTAGAGATGAGATTTTTCAGATCATCTGGCCAGGGGAAGAAGGTAACCTTCTCTGGTGCTGGCAGGCTGCGGCCTGGTGCCCCTAGTTTTTGCAGTGCACGCCACCAGGGAGTAAACACTTTATAAGGCTGATCGCTGCCAGTGCGTAAAACCCATGGTTCATGTAACAGGCGCCCGGGCAGCGAATGTACAGTGCATCTGGCGTCCTGCAGGGTGCTTTTGAGGTGCGTATCCTGCTCACGTCCTGACAAATCATAGCGGCGATTCCAGAAGACAGAATCAATATGTAATTTCTCTGCAAGTTCCGGGATAATCTGCGTTGCCGGTCCACTTATTTCAGCCAGATCACCGCCCATCTGCTGTAGAGTTGCGGCAAATGTCGCACGTGCCTTGCTAAGCCACCATTTGACGACTCCCTGCGTTGTTGTGGCAGCGTCGTGAACATACAGGCAGATAAGCGGTTTTCCGCTATTGATTGCGGCATGAAGGGCCGGGTTGTCAGTAATACGAAAATCGTCCCGAAGCAGGACAAGAGCCGGTTGTGAGGGGGATGATACAATGTTCATAAATACTATTTTGACGAAAGATGACATGCTGACAATACCTGCCAGTGTGGTCACTTTTTATTTATTTTATTAAAATATAATTAATACAATTTTAATTATATATGAAGTTATGTATAGTAACCAAAAATATCCTATGAATCTTTATGTCTTTTATCGCTGCGATAACAAAGTAGTGCGAGTAGTATTTAAATGCAAAAAAATATAGAAAGTAACTCTATGACTTATAAGGCTGTTAATGAGGCCTGTGGTGTGCATAGGCTGACATCACAGCAGGAATCTGTTCTGCGTGAGCGCGGTACAGAACCACCAAATTCAAGCAAACTTAATTCTGAAAAGCGTAGCGGTACATATTCATGCATTGGCTGCGGCAGTACTTTATTTGTGTCCGGGACAAAATATGAAAGCGGTAGTGGCTGGCCATCTTTTTACGCCCCGGTTTCTGGTGCGGTAGAAAGTATGGTTGATATTAGTAATGGTCTGGTGCGTACCGAGGTTGTTTGTTCAGTATGTAAGGGGCACCTTGGCCATGTTTTTCCTGATGGTCCGCCTCCTACCGGAGACCGTTACTGCATTAACGGGATTGTTCTCGATTTTTTGCCTGATGAAGGATAACTCGTGGTAATCGGGAGTAAAGGCGGACCAGAGGGTCATGCCTGACGTAGCGGGACACCCTGAAATATATTTCAGGCAGGTTGGTGACTATGACCTGGCTATCCGCGATGCAGGTGCGGGCGAAGGGCTTCCTCTGGTTCTGATTCACGGCTTTGGGGGCAGCATTAACAGCTGGTTTCTGACGCAGAATGCCCTTGCCGCTGGCCGGCGTGTCATTGCTTTTGACCTTCCTGGTCACGGCTCTTCGTGCCTGCATGTAGGGGAGGGTACATTACGGGCATTTGCCAGTATTGTTTCGCATATGCTGACAGAGATGGAGCTGCCACGGGTGCATCTTATGGGGCACTCGCTTGGAGGAGGGATAGCTCTTAGCCTCGCGCAGCTCAGGCCTGACCAGGCAGCGTCTCTCAGCCTGATTGCACCAGCAGCCCTTGGGGCTGAAGTGAATGCTGAGTTTCTTTACAATTTTATTGAAGCAGATGATCCGGCTGCTATGCGTCTGGTGCTGGAAAAGCTGGTCGCTGCAAAAATTCTTATTGGCCGTAAAGCGGTCGAAGATGTTTTGAGTAATCATAACGTCGCGGGTGTCAGAGAGGCCCTGCATCATATTGTGAATGCCTGTTTTGACGGAAGCAGGCAGCGTCAGATTCTACGCTCCGTTTTTACGACGACTGATATCCCCGCTCAGGTGATCTGGGGTGTTGAGGATGCTATTTTACCTGCATCTCATGGGCAGGGTCTGCCATCACGTGTCACAGTGCATTTTCTGGAGGGGGCAGGGCATATGCCGCAGCTTGAAAAGGCAGCAGAGGTAAATGCGCTGATACGTTCTTTTTTAATGCGGGCTGAAGCAGAGGCCGGGCTTTGAGCCCGACACTCTGAAATACGCACTCAGGAAGCAGAAAGGTTTACAATACCAATCTGTCCGCCTTCTGTACCAAAGCCCAGCAGGCAGCCATCAGCGCTATATGCCAGGGTAGTGACAGCACCATGTTTGCCCGTTGTGGTAACGGGCAGAACGCGCTGGCTTTCAGTCTCAATCAGCAGCACTGTGCCGTCAGAAAAACCAGCGGCAACGACATCCTGCTGAGGGTGGAATGCAACACAGGTGCACAGGGCACCACCGGCACCGGGAAGTTCTTTGGGGGCTTTACCCATTGGGCCACCACCAAAAAATGGCCACATAATAACGCAGTCTGCTCCACTGGTGGCCAGCCATTTTCCGTTTGAGGAAAAGGAGAGTGAGCGCACTTTGGAAGGATAACCGCTCATACGAATATTATGACCGTCAGACAGACGCCAGCCATGCAGGTCGTTATCCTGCATAGCGGTAATCAGAGCATCCCCTTTAGGATGTATGGCAATGCCGATATGGCTGCCTTTCCATTCCAGAACGCGGGCAGATTCGCTTTTAGGCTGAGTGAACCAGACTGATGCTCCGTTATAGTGAGAGGCCGCTATACGCTTGCCTTTGGCATCAAAAACAATCCCTGACACAGCTGAGGGGTGCTCGAGTGTTTTGACAAGTTTGCGGCCTGTTGCATCGCGCAGCTCAACCTGTTTACCTGTGGCAAGAGCAATGCAGCCGGTTTTGGCATCGACATGGGTGGCAACATGGTCAACCCAGCGGCGGCTTTTACTCAGCTCTTCAATCTCGCCATGCATATCAATGCGGCACAGACGGCCATCGTCTCCGCCAGTCAGAAAACTGTGTGGGTCCGTGTCGGGGGCAATGCACAATGCCGAGCCGTCATGCACAGCGTGGGTGACCCAGGCAGAGGTTTCTGTCAGGTCAGCACGATGAATAACTATGACATCGCCTTCACCGGTGGTGAAAGCAAAACGCTGGCTATCGCGTGATGCTGTGCAGGCAATAATATGGCCGTTTACAACGCGTGAAGCACCGCGTTTATCAATCAGCCCGTGGATGATGGGAGTGCTCATGCGATTGCGCAGCTTTCAAATCCACGCCGCAGCTGAGGACGGTTAAGGTTACGACCAATAAAGACCAGGCGTGATTCGCGCGGTTCATTCTCTTTCCATGGGCCAATAGAATCACCATCAGCCATCATGTGCACGGCCTGAAAAGCAAAGCGGTCAGGCTGCCCTTCAAAATTCAGAATACCTTTGGTGCGCAGCATGTCAGCTCCTTTTTCCTGGAGCAGGGCGCTGATCCAGAGCTGGAATTTATTGGCATCCAGCGGAGTTTTAAGGCTGAGAGAGACGCTGCTGATATCAGCTTCATGTTTATGCTCAGGGTGTTCGAGAAACTCAGGCATATTTTTAAGAACACGCTCAAGGTCAAAACCACCCTGGTCGAGCACATCAGTCAGTTTGACGTTGCCCTTTTTTGTCCGGTGAACGGGAGCAATGCTGTTAATTGATTTAAGAGTTTTCTCCACAGCTTCGAGCTGTGCTTCGTCTGCCAGGTCGGTTTTGTTGAGAATCAGAACATCAGCAAAAGCTACCTGCTGGTGCGCTTCAGGGCTTTCTTTAAGGGTTTGCTCAATGTTCATAGCATCAATGACGGTAACGACGGCATCAAGGCGGGTTTTGCTTCTGACATCTTCGTCAGCAAAGAAAGTCTGAGCAACAGGGGCAGGGTCAGCCAGGCCGGTTGTTTCAATAATAATGCCGTCAAATTTGCCACGGCGTTTCATCAGGCTGGTCAGAATACGGATAAGATCACCACGGACTGTGCAGCAGATGCAGCCGTTGTTCATTTCAAACACTTCTTCATCCGTATCGACAACCAGATCGTTATCAATACCAAGCTCGCCGTATTCATTGACGACAACCGCATATTTACGGCCGTGCTGAGCCGTCAGAATATGGTTGAGCATTGTTGTTTTTCCGGCACCAAGAAAGCCCGTGAGGACTGTGACGGGCACCAGAGCATCAGAAGTGGGAGAGTCAGACATCAAACAGGGTCTCCGTTAACGGCATGAAGTCGTTCTCATATAGGGTGCATTCTGACCTGATACCAGAGAAGAAGAGCAGAGTTCTCTGGCAGGCTCAGTTATGCCTCAGGAGGAAGCATGGTCGCGCATCACTTTGGCGGGCTGTGTATGTTGTGCACGACGTGGTGTGGCAGAGCGCAGGAATTTGACGGCCAGAGCACCGTAAAGAGCATGGCTGCAGATAGCGCGTGAAACGCCAAAAGCCAGGAATGCGCTGGCCAGCAGAGCGAGTGTAACCTGCTGGTTGTCACACATTTCCATAACAATGACAGTTGCTGTCAGGGGGGACTGCGTCACCCCGGCGAAGTAAGCGACAGTGCCCAGCAGCACGACAGCGCCCGGAGTGGAGTGTGGCAAAAACTGTGCGATCCATCCGCCAAGGCCCGCACCGACAGAGAGTGAAGGCGCAAAGAGCCCGCCTGGTACACCAGAGCAGTAGGAAACAATGGTCGCGATATATTTGAGAATAAAATAGGACATGGGATAGTGCTGGGTGCCCATAATACTTTCCCGGGCCTGAAAATAACCTGTGCCGTATGTCATGCCGCCAGAGAGAACACCAATAACAGCCAGAACCAAACCGCATAGTGCAGCAAAAATAATCGGGTGTTGCATGATAAAGCGGCCGGCATAACCGGGAATGCCCCGTGAAATACGCACAAGGAGAGCAGAGAACAGCCCGCCTGTAACCCCGCCGACAATGCCGCAGACCAGAACAGCCAGCCAGCTGGCCCCCACCGGCACGACAGAGTCAGTATGCCCGAAATATGTGTAATTGCCGACCATAGCGATAGCCGTCACCCCGGCCAGCACGACGCAGGTCAGCATGGTGCCACTGGTACGCTGCTCATAAGAGTGAGCAAGCTCTTCAATCCCAAAAACAATACCAGCGAGCGGTGTATTAAAGGCTGCCGCAACCCCGGCGGCACCACCGGCTTTGATCAGAGCATGCTGGCGCATGGGGTCATTGATTTTCATAAACCGGCCGACAGTGTGCATGATAGATGCACCCACCTGAACAGTCGGTCCTTCACGCCCGATAGAAGCCCCCGAAAGCAGCCCCAGTGTCGTGAGGAGAATTTTGGCAAAAGCAATACGAAGGGACAAAACCTTATCAATGGTTTTGAAGTCGTGCAGATGCAGGCACGCAATCGCCTGAGGGATACCACTGCCCTGTGCACCGCGAAACCATTTGACTGTCAGCCATGAGGAGAGAGCCATGCCACAGGGCGTGACCAGCAGCATAAGCAGAGGGCTGATAGCAATGATATGACTGCGCAGATGCGCCGCTTTATCAGCTATGGCAGCAAAACCAACCGCTACAATCCCCACCATCACAGCACCTGACCAGTAAATCAGCTTACGGCGCCAGCTTGCTGTTCCGGCTTTTGCCTGCTCACGAATATGACGGAGCTGTGCGGAGGCGGCTGTCATGCTGGACGGCATGGGAAATCCTGAGGCTTAGTAAAAGATGCGGGTGCTCTTAGCACGTTCCCTTTATAAAGAAAGATATCTCTGTGCCTTACCGGCCTGATTATAAGGGAAAGTGCACCCTGGCAGCCGATAATAGTTTAATTTGTTGCCGGACGTGGCCAGAAAACAATACCTTCATGCTTGGCCATGTTGTCAGGCTCGACGTGAATATGTACCAGGGTGTTGCCCATCTGCCTGCTGAGTTCCTGCTCAATGAGGTCGCAGATATCATGGGCTTCTGTCACGGTCATATTGCCCGGTACAATCAGGTGAAAGTCAAGAAACGTCATGGCTCCGATGACGCGTGTGCGGATGTCATGTGCCTCAATCGCCCCTTTGCCTTTTAAGGCAATAATATCGCAGATCTGCTCAATAGTTTCAGGGGCAGGAGCCTGATCCATCAGGCCGGCGATAGAGTCGCGCATAACACCCCAGCCCACACGCAGTACGTTAAGGGCAATCAGGCCGGCGAGAATGGAATCGAGCCGCTCCCAGCCTGTGAGGGGAATAAGTGTGATACCCGCAATCAGACCTGCACCTGTCCAGACATCAGAGAGAACATGCTGCCCACCGGCAATCAGAGCAGGTGAGCGGCGCTTTCTGCCCGCACGCAGCATCACCATGCCCCATATAAGGTTTACCAGTGTTGCCGCACCATTGAGCGCAATCCCTTCATAAGGGGCAGTCGGCGGGTGCGGGTGTTGCCAGCCCAGCCACGCTTCCCGTGCAATGATGAAGGCTGTGAGCAGAACCAGCGTACCTTCAGCCACGGCTGAGAGATATTCTGCTTTATAATGGCCATAAGTGTGGTTGTGGTCTGCCGGGCGGGCAGCAATGCTCAGAGCCCACAGCCCTCCCACGGCAGAAACAACGTTGATGATGGTTTCAATCGCATCAGAATACAGTGCGATACTGCCACTGACAGCCCATGCAGCATATTTCAGACTCAGGGCGACAAGGCTGACCAGAAGGCTGTATATGGCAATGCTTTTGTTGCTTTCAGGCAGAGAGAGACCCAAGGGTAACAGCTTTCTTTCAGAGAGGGAGATGGAAGAGACAGTCCAGGTCTCAGACTGAATCAGGGTCTGTCAGACGGCATGAAGGAACGTACCCGGCACTTTCTATTTGTATCGTCGCATGTGCGATACGAAAACGGCTGAGCAGTGTTTCATGAATACCTGTGAGCATATTGTCTGACGTTTCAGCCGGTGTATCAGATGTAACGGAGGAGCGCACCAGGTGTACTGTCAGGGCTGTTTCGGTGGTGCTGAGTGGCCAGATGTGCAGGTCATGCAGGTCCTCAACACCGGGGGAGGAGAGCAGAAACTCTTTTACTGCGGTGTAATCAACCGAGGCCGGTACGGCATCCATAGCCATGCGCATGGCATCACGTAACAGATTCCACGTGGTCAGGGCGATAAGGGCTGAAATGATAATGCTGACAACAGGGTCAATCCAGGCTTTGCCGGTCAGCAGCATAAACCAGCCGGCAACCACCACAGCCAGAGAAATGACGGCATCTGACATCAGGTGCAGAAAAGCTGCGCGGATATTGAGGTCATGTTTTTGCCCTGCTGCAAAAAGCAGGGCTGAGCCTCCGTTGATAAGAATACCAAGGGCGGCGACAATCATCACGGTTTTGCCAGCTACAGGTGTGGGGTCAGAAAGGCGAAGAATAGCTTCCCATGCGACACCGCCGGTAACAAGCAGCAGCACCACGGCATTGCTCAGAGCAGCCAGTACAGATGAGCGGCGTAAGCCATAGGTAAATTGTGTATCAGGAGAACGCTTAGAGAGCGTGTCTGCCAGCCAGGCGGCTCCCAGTGCCAGAATGTCTGATAAATTATGCCCGGCATCAGACAGCAGCGCCAGCGAGTGTGAAAGCAGGCCCCAGACTACCTCTGCTCCGGTATAAATGGTATTAACCAGGATACCGATGGCAAACGCCATGCCAAATGATGCCGGCGCATGTGAGTGTGCGCTGAACCAGCCGTGACTATGATCATGGTCGTGATGCTCGCCGTGGTGGTGATCATGATTGTGTTCATGATCATTGTGGCTGTGCGTGCAGTGTGCGTGGGTATCAGCTTCATGGCTGTCAACGGCATCTGTATGCTGATGCGAAGAGGGCACTTTGACCATAAAATGTTTCTCTCCTTGGCAGAGTGGCTTTTCGATCGCTGATTGCATCTGTAAGCCATCAGCCACGGGAAGCCGGTGTTATGCCGGTGTTTTTTGTTTACCACATCTGATAAGGGCCGCGCCATGCTTCGACTGACAGAATTGCAGCTTCCGCTTGATCACTCACCGGAAGAACTGGAGGAGGCTATCTGTCAGAAACTTTCAGTTTCTTCGGACGAACTGGAGGAGTTCAGTGTGTTTCGGCGCGGGCATGATGCCCGCAGGCGTAATGCTGTGCGGCTGGTGTACACCATTGACTGCACCGTGAAGGATGAAGCCGGTGTACTGGCCCGCTATAAAGCAGCCCACCCGCGTGACACGCATGTCGCAGTCAGCCCGGATATGAGCTGGACCCCGCCGGTAAGTGACGGTGCGGTCTGTGCCTCAAAACCAGGTTATCGCCGCCCGATAGTGATTGGTGCCGGGCCCTGTGGTTTTATGGCCGCGCTGATGCTGGCCCGTATGGGCCTGCGGCCATTATTGCTTGAGCGCGGTAAAATTGTGCGCGAACGTACGGTTGATACCTTCGCCCTGTGGCGCCGTTCAGTGCTGACGCCTGAAAGCAATGTGCAGTTTGGTGAGGGAGGTGCAGGCACTTTTTCTGACGGTAAATTATATAGTCAGGTGCGTGACCCGCGTTTTCTCGGCCGTCAGGTTTTGCGTGAATTTGTGAAGGCCGGCGCGCCTGAAGAGATTTTATATCTTGCTCATCCGCACATTGGTACCTTTCGTCTGGTGTCAATGGTTGAGCATATTCGCGCAGAAATAGAGGCAGCCGGAGGGGAGTATCGTTTTGGCTGCCTTGTTGATGCGCTCGATCTTGATCCGGCTACCAGAGCGATCCGTGGCGTGACGCTGGCCAGTGGCGAAATTATTGAGTCCGATCATGTCGTGCTGGCTGTCGGGCACAGCGCACGTGATACTTTTGCTATGCTGGCAGAAAGTGGTGTGGAGATGAAGGCCAAGTCGTTCTCCATGGGGGTACGCATTGAGCATCCGCAGTCGGTTATTGATACTGCCAGGTTTGGCAGCAGTGCCGGGCATGAGCTGCTGGGTGCGGCAGAATATCGGCTGGTGCACCATGCCAGCAATGGTCGTGGTGTTTATTCTTTCTGTATGTGCCCAGGGGGAACAGTTGTCGCCGCGGCCTCTGAGGAAGGGCATGTGGTTACAAATGGCATGAGCCAGTACAGCCGTGCTGAGCGTAATGCGAATTCTGGCATGGTTGTCGATTTACGCCCTGGGGAGGATTATCCTGATGACCCGCTGGCTGGCATTGCTTTTCAGCGTCACTGGGAGCGGCAGGCTTTTCTGGCTGGTGGCGGAGATTATAAAGCCCCTGCTCAGAGAGTGGGTGACTTTCTGGCTGGTCGGCCTTCTGTCAGCCTGGGAACTGTCGTGCCTTCTTACAAACCGGGTGTAACACCGACGGATCTGTCAGAATGTTTGCCGGCTTTTGCCGTTGAGGCCCTGCGTGAAGCTCTGCCGCTGTTCGATCGTAAGCTCAAAGGTTTTGCGATGGAGGATGCGGTGATGACCGGTGTCGAAACCCGCACATCGTCTCCTTTGCGTATTCCGCGCGGGGAGGATTGTCAGTCTCTCAACACGCCGGGTCTGTTCCCCGCAGGTGAGGGGGCCGGGTATGCCGGTGGTATTCTCTCCGCCGGGATTGATGGTATCCGTATTGCTGAGGCTGTAGCACTGGCTATCACAGGGCGCCGCGCTGAAGGTGTCGCCCTGCGATAAGAACAACCCGGTTAATGAGCTTTTATAAAGGCATCAACCAGCTCGATAAAGCGGGCCGGGGCATCGGCGTGAATCCAGTGTCCGGCCTTTTCGATTGTCTCCAGCGTATAGTGCGGGAAAAGCTGACGCATCACAGGGAAGTTGTGCGGTTGAATATAAGGTGACAGCTCCCCTTTGATGAATAAGGCCGGCCCTTCATAGTGTGTGTCAGGAGGGAAGTCAGGCCAGCCCATAACTGCGGGAAGGCTCTGAAATATATCATGCAGACCGATGGACCAGCCTGGTGTTTCACCCAGCGTGAGGTTTTGCATCATAAGCTGGCGTACAGAATCATTGGGAATAAGCGGACGCAGCAGAGCATCTGCTTCTTTGCGGTCGAGCCTGGCAGGAAAATTAACATGTTCCAGCCCGGATGAGAGATCCATGTTTGCAAAGCCGCCGGCGCCCGGGGCAATATCACCAACAATCAGGCTATGAACCATCTCGGGGTGTGTTAACGCCAGGGTCATGGCGGTTTTGCCCCCCATAGAGTGGCCGAGCAGGATAACAGGTTCAGTCGTGAAATGTCGTATCGTTTCGCGCACATCCTCTGCCATGATCTGGTAGGTCATGGGGCCATGGGGACTTTTGCCATGATTGCGCAGATCAATAGCCAGAGTGCGGTGGGTTGCAGCCAGGTGACGCTGCGCAAAACCAAGATTACGCGCCTGCCCGAACAGACCATGTATGAGCACAATAGTCGGAAGTGGTGTGTCAGAGGCGGGCAGCGTATCGGGGTTACGCTCGATGACATTGAGAAGCACGATAGGTCGGGCCTTTTCAGTTTCAGGACTGAGCAGGTCGGGCCTGCTCGTAAAGCAGGCGAAATGTGGCCCATAGATGCGTTTGTGGCGAGAGCTGAATAAAATTTTTCTCATCACCTCATAGCGAGCACACTTTGATTGTTAGTTTTTTCTTGGTGTCTTTGAGAGAATTGTTTCTAATGCAGTCTCAGAGGCGTCTGACGGCAAATAAAAAATCTATGCGCCTTACCATCTTGATGGAGTAAAGAAGATGAGGCGCTGTCTGGTTATTGTGGGCCGGCCTGAAAATGCAGAAGAAATGCTGAATTTCGTTAGTGGGATAGCCGCACGTCTGCAGCCTGATTGTATTGATTTCATGGCACTGCGTGAACCACCAGGGGACGGATTAAGCCTGCTTACAGAAAGCAGCACTGTTTTACTCAGAGAGGACCAGGCAGACTGGGCTGAGGCCTGGCATGCCAGAGTGAATTTGTGGCGTCAGAATTTGTATCAGGCTGTTACAGATGGTATTTTTCCTGAAATTAACTGGCTGGCACCTGAGGCTAAGGCTGATGTGATTATTCCGGTTTTTGGAAGAGATGCTGACCTGCTGATACTCAACCTGCCCCAGGAGAGAGATACAGAACATCAGAAGCAGATTCTCAGAAGTGCTGTTTTTGAAACAGGCAGACCACTTTTGCTTGTGCCAGATGGCTGGAGAGGGAGCTGCTGCGATAATATTATGTTGTCATGGAAGCAGTCTGACTGTGCCCGCCGTGCTTTTGAAGCTTCGCGCCCGTTACTTGCCGGTGCTGCTGTGCATGTTCTGGTGAATGGGGAGGACCCCTGGCCTTATGACATCATGCCAGAGGTTAATGTGACGGATGTACGTGTCGTTCGGTTAAGCTCACCCACAGCAGCAGGAGCAACGATTTTAGGCGAAGCCCGCCGCTGGCAGGCTGACCTGATTGTTATGGGGGGGTATAAACATGCGGCTTTGCATAACCGGCTGGTGAGCAGCACGACGGGCTATGTGCTGCACAACTCAGTTCTGCCTGTTTTTTTACAGCATTAATGCGCGTCTTTTACGATCGTTCGGTAAAACCATAACGCCAGCAGGCAAAACACCAGTAATCCCATTGCTGAGGCCACGGGAGCCGGTACCCATGCGGCGAGTGAGAGGGCGTCATCTTTGCCAAGCGTGCATGAGATAAAAGCCAGCACAACGCCGGTCAGGCTCTCACCCACAATAAAGCCCGAGGCCAGCATGGTGCCGGTCCCTGCATCGTGTTCAGGCACGCTCTGAGGCAGTGTTGTGCTGTCATCCTGTCTGTTTTTTGTGTGCAGGTGACGTTTAATGGCCCAGCCCAGCACTGCACCGGCTGCCAGGGTAACGCTGACAGAGGGAGGCAGATAAATGCCGATCGCAACCCCCAGCGGGGGCAGTGCCAGGGCACGTTTGCGTAACAGCAGGTCAATAATAATCAGAATACAGCCAAGCCCCATGCCCAGTGACAGCATGGACCAGTCAAGCGAATGCGTAAAAATGCCTTTTGTAATGAGTGTAATTAATGCGGGCTGCGGGGCAGAGAGCGCGTGTGAGGGGTCCATCCCGGGGCGGGGCATATAACCTGCAAAACCATATGCCTGGTAGAGAATATTCAGCACCGGGGGGATAACTGCCGCACCAACAACGCAGCCGGCAATCAGGGCAATTTGCTGTTTCCAGGGGGAGGCACCAACAAGTTGACCTGTTTTAAGATCTTGCAGGTTATCGTTTGAAATGGCTGCCGTTGCGGTAATGGCAGACAGAATGAGAATGGTGAAGCCTGTTGCAAGCTTTTGCTGGTCGAGCATCATATGGGCAGGCATAAGCCGGAAGGCTTCCAGGGCCAGCAGCATCAGGGCAGAGAGCATCGCTGCGATAATAATAATGCCTGATATTGGTGAGGAAGATGAGCCGACAATTCCTGCCATATAGCCGCATGTAGCCGCCATGATAAAACCGAAGATAATGCAGAATAAAACAGATGCAATGACGACTGGCCAGATCGGGTCAGATGACGGGGTAAGAAAAAAAGTAAACAGGCTGCCCAGCATTACTGTCGTCAGTCCGAGCAGAGCAAGCAGGCTGCGGAAAGAGAGGTCTTTATCTTCCTCCGGGCCGGCAGAGGTCTGATGGCGTGTACGCACAATACTTTGCAGCCCGCGGGCTACTGGCTTTGCCAGCTCAACCAGTGTCCAGACAGAGGCCATAGCGATAGCGCCGGCGCCGACAAAACGCACTTTATGCAACCAGACAGACTGTGCGAATGCAGCGGGGACAAGATGTTCAGGGTTAGGTGTATGGGCTGTAAGCCATGGCACGCCACCGCCCCATGCCAGAACACAGCCGAAAAGCATGGCCAGTCCACCGGTTAGCCCGACCAGGTAGCCAGCACCCAGTAGTGCCAGAGAGAGGCCGCCGGTTATCTGAAACACGGCAGCGCCTGCGCTGGCTGTAACTGATACACTGTCTGACAACAGGCGCAGGCCATTGCTGCCTAATGTAAACAGGGCAGCGGCTGTGCTGCCTTTGATCAGCGCATTAAGTCCTTTTTTGTTTTCGCCTGAATTGCCGGCACGCAAAATTTCTGCTGCTGCTACGCCTTCAGGGTAAGGCAAAGCGCTGTCTGCCACCAGTGCGCGACGGAGCGGAACAGTGAATAAAACCCCTGCAATCCCCCCTGCGAGAGAGATGCCTGCAGTCTGCCAGAATGGGAAATGGCTCCATATTCCTGTCATGATGAGACCGGGAAAGGTGGCGAAAACGCACGACAGCGTGCCGGCAGCTGAGGCCTGACTTTGAACAATGTTATTTTCAAGAACAGAGCTGCGCCCCAGAGCACGCAGAACAGCCATTGAAATAACAGCCGCCGGAATAGAAGAGGCAAAGGTCAGGCCAATACGCAAACCCAGATAAATATTTGATGCTGTAAAAACAACAGTAATAAGTGCGCCAAGAATAAGCGCGCGCAGTGTGAGTTCTCTGGTGGTTCTGGCAGGTGACGACATTTCTCTGATCTCGTTATACAGGCAGGCGGATGAGCTTTACTAAAGAGATATCACCTGTCTGTCTGCCTGAAAATGAAATGAAGTCGTAATGAAAGGGAATCCTGGCCCGGCATGATCAGAATGTTACGTCAGCAGTGCCCAGAACAAACGCTCCTGAAGACGCCCCCGATTGTACCAGTGCTTTTGAAGCAAAAACATACTCAGCGCCAATGCTGTAGGTCAGGTTTCTGGTAGCCCGCCACGTAAAGTTAGCTTGCGGCAGGGTAGCGCTGTAGCCACCGTGAGGGCGAAAATTATAGGCAGTGCTGGCGTTGTTATACACAGCATCATTCGTAGTATGTCTCCATACTACCGGCACTTTCAGGAGCAGGCTTGTGTTCTGTGTGGGCGCCAGGGTGATAACCGGCCCTACGTCAATGACGTTTGACAGGCCGAATGCAACGCTCTGGTCAAGATAAAAGGCAGAGGGAACAAACGGGCTGAGAAAGCCCCCCCATTTGCTGGTGGCACTTTTGTGCATGTTGCCGCCTGAGATATCATCCGCCTGTATACCAATTGCTGGTCTGCTCCACCATTTGCTAAAACGCCAGGCGACTGTCGCATTCAGAAAATAGGCTGAAACTGAGCGTTTTGGTCCATTGTTTGCTGCCTGAAAATTACCGCCCTGCCACATAGCACCAGTTGAAAATTCAACGTGACCAGCGTTGCCCCATATTTTTACACCAGGTGTATCGCGGTGGGTTGAACCCGCAATGTTGCTGGTTGCCCCTGGTATGGAGCTGTTAGCCAGCAGATAGCCCATGTAGAAAGCATCAATAAAAATCTGGCTTTTTTGCCCCATTAACTGGAATTTTGGTAAGGCGTAAGATGTATAGGCACCAAATAATCGAGTTTTCCATCCGACTTTATTGCGAAATGCAACAGGGTTACTGGTATCTGTCAGCATAAGATCAAAAATATCGACCCTGAAATTTTTCCAGAAAGCATACCCGCGTAAACCGTTCCATGAATAGGGTACGGTCGGGTAGACTGACCCTGCCGTGATGTAGGCAGGTGCATCAAGAAAGACCATGCGTCCGGCCATGGCGCCCATAGTTGCACCGAGCATATGCCCTTTAACTTCGATAAAAGCCTGTTGTGCGTCAATTTTACTGCGCCAGCGTCCGCCTGCATATCCGTAGTAGTTAACGCCCCCGGCCTGACCACTAAGAAGCTCTCCATACAGGCGTACGTGCTTCCCAAGATGTAAGTCTGCACCTGCGCTCCAGCGCAGTGTATTACGATATGCCGGGGATTTTCGTACTGTACCCAGACCGGCTTTCTGGTCATAAAAATTACGATTTTCAAAATTAGCGCTGAGGGTCATGTAAACAGTTTCATCCTTATTAAAAGGAATGAATTTCAGAGTCTCGAGCGATTTATTCCGGTTTTTGTCATTGCGCAGACGAGACCAGTCTTCAGCCCATCGTACATTCGAGTAGTAAGCCACAGTGCCCCAGCCTGCCGCCGCTCCTGAGTTGGTATTGAATACGCCCCATGGCCCCTGGTGCAGCAGGCTGGGAGGGACCGCGTTCAGCTCGAGCATTTGCGGGTAGCCATAAGCCTCTGAACGGCTGCTGAGGGGAGGCAGCATTTCAGCATCCCAGAAGCTACTTTCTTTTGCAGGCTTCTGTGCAGGAGATCGGCTTTGATTATGTGGTGCGGTTACACTGCTGATTGTGGCAATCTGACCGTGAGTGTGATGGCGTACGAGCGTTGACGCAGAGGAGTGTGGGTTTATCAGTGGTGTGGTTGCGTCTTTTGCGTGAGCAGAAGCGCTTATCACTGTTGTCAGCAGTATGAAGGAACAGGGCAGTAAACAGGGCCCGAAACCTGCTTTAAGCATAGAAAGGTGTTTTTTTTCCATAATATGCCCGGATGAAATATGTCACGAGGGTAGGAAATAAAAATTTTCTTATTTCAGGTAGTAACGACACATAATTACACAAATCTTTAGTGTGTAGAAGGCCGGTTGTATATTACTGTGTGGTGACCTGATAGTGTCTTCGGGCAAGAAAACGGACTGTTCGCATGTGCTGGTCAGTGAACATAATTTCAAACTCTTCCTGGTAGCATAGTTAGGTATTGTATCCGGCTATGCTTATTATTTTTTTTCTGCGTTCAACGTATATGAGATATGTATTGATGTCATATCTCATTTACGTGTGTTAAGAATTTTTTGTTTTCAGAAGCTGTTATGGTTGCTTTGTCTGAGCGCATTAAGACAGTCGTTCACACGAGAGGCCAGCCTTACGTCATGCAGGTTGCTTAATGCTTCGCGGGTCCGGCTTTGCCATGCGTGAGACATGCCGGCTGCATTGCACAGCCCTTCTAATCTGAACGCGCCGCCTGGTGTGGCATCGGTGTATTCTGATGCACTCAGAATCTGTACGGGGTGCCTGGGCAGGTTGTAGCGGGCTGTCTGCAACAGTGAGCGGTTTGTTGCCTGGTCTGCCAGGGGTAGCAATGCGGCAACAACTTCGCGGGTATTATCCTGCCCGGTGGTGATAACCTTTCTGACCTGCGACCAGTCATGTGCTTTATCAAGTTCTCTGGCTGTCTGCCTTACACCACTCTCTTTGATCATATTCATAAGATGTTCTGATGAGGTTACCGTCTTCGCTGGCGCTGGTATATCAGCGGGCTTTTCCCGGCTTGTTAAAACGATAAGCCCAAGGGTACAGCCAATAAGGAGTGTCAGAGCAAGCGTGCGGCCCGGTTTCATTCTGCGCCTCTTTTCCGAAGTATATTTTTTAAATTTTGTTTTTGAGAGTGTTAAGGTCATCATCTGCGGAATGATCAGGTGGTTAACAGCATGTAAAGCAGCGTAGTCCTTCTGTTAGTGTTTGTTATTGCTGCCTATGAAGCCGTTACAAAATGGCTTCAGAAAGGCACGAGAAAGGTAAGGTTGCGGCAGAAAAAGGCGTGTCTTAAAGGCAACGGTTAAAAGAGGAGGCAGCGGGAGAGCTGTTGATCGTGTGGGTTATGTTGCGGTATCAGGCCTGAACGTCACATTATGCTCTGGTGAGCAGACTGGCTCTGGCCCGTAACTTTTTTCTGAGGATCATGATCATGAGTAACAGTCCTTCTCCTTCCGAAATTACCCGCCTGCAGGTTGCATTGCGCCGTCTTCTGGGGTCACCCGGTCTGACAGTTAACCCGCCGCCACGTGCTGGTATGTCAGTTGAGCTGGCTGTTCACGGCGAGGTTATAGGCACTATTCATCGTGATGATGAAGAGGGGGAAATTTCTTATGCAGTTAATCTGATTCTGCTTGAAGAAGATCTTCCTGCTGCCAGCTGATTAAAGCATCTGTCTGAAGGCTGGTTAAACAGTAAAATAACCAGTCTTCAGGCAGGCACTAAGCGCTCAGGCGTTGCCCGGTGCAGCTGATGCAGTCATCGTGCGTGGCCGTGGCGCGGGAAAGTTGATACTGGTCACCTTCCACTGCCAGTGCTGGATGCGCATATCAATTTCCAGCGGTGTTTCATTTTCGTGCCCCGGGAGATGAACAAGGGCAACGAAAAGGTCAGGGCGTTCAAAATGAAACGTAGCCTGGCTGATCAGGCTGGCAAAAGAAAGATTGTGAGTAGCATGCTCCTGCGCAGAAGCGGGCAGAACCTCGTCAACCAGCGTGCCAAGATTTTGCTGTGAGACGTTAATATCAACAGCATTTGAAACGACCTCCGTTGCGAACGAAGAGCCAAATTCAGGCAGATCGTCTGTTGCTGCGGGCAGCAGATGCATACCCGCCATCGCCTGCTGTTTGATAGAGGTATCGAGTTCTCCCCAGTTAATCATCTGCCCGAGAGAGACCATGTCATGTGTCTTCAGCGAGGATCCGATTGACCATAACGTCAGAAAAGGGGAGGCCAGATAGAGGCCAAATGCGGCTATTGATGTCCCGGCACACACCATGCGAGCCATGTGGCGTCCTGGCCGGGCTGCGAGCCGGGCACTTTGTCCGACAGAGGTGTAGTGGGTCATAATAACGCATTCCCCCTATATGAAAATTGCATAGCTATTCATAACAGACATGCAGGTCATATGCAAAGATAAGCTGCATACAATTTCGATTCTGTAAGGTATTTTTTTAAGGGTGTAGCAATATTTTCTTAATGGCCTGTCAGGGTGTTCTGTGGCAGGTGCAAAGTTATTCTCAGGCGTGGCAATGAAAGGTTAACATTATGATGGATACTGAGTTTACTGAGGAAGAAATTCAGCGTTATTCCCGTCATATTCTGCTGCCTGAGGTTGGGGGAACAGGTCAGCTCGCGCTCAGGAAGGCTTCTGTTCTGGTCGTGGGGGCAGGGGGACTTGGCTCACCTGTTGCATTATACCTTGCTGCTGCAGGGGTAGGTCGCATTGGTCTGGTTGATGATGATGTCGTTGAGCTGTCAAACCTGCAAAGGCAGGTTGTGCATAACACGGCAGCTGTGGGCGAACAGAAGGTTGTCTCAGCAAAGGCGCGGCTGCTGGCGCTCAATCCTGACATTACCGTGGATACCTGGAATGTACGTTTATCAGAACAGACCTGTGATGAGATTATCGGGCGTTATGATCTGGTTTGCGACGGGTCTGATAATTTCTCCACCCGTTACCTGGTAAACGCTGCCTGTGTGCGGGCACGTCGTCCACTGGTGTCAGCGGCAGTGCAGCGCTTTGGCGGGCAGCTCTCGACCTATCGTCCCTGGCAGGGCGGGCCCTGTTATCATTGTCTTTATCCGGAGACTGATGGTGACGCCGCCGGGTTAAGCTGTAGCGAGGCAGGTGTGTTTGGTGCTGTGACTGGTGTGATGGGCACCCTGCAGGCGACTGAAGCGCTCAAAGAAATTCTGGGTCTTGGGGAGAGTCTGTCAGGCCGGTTGCTGATGTGGGACGCCCTGAGTACACGTTTTACGACGATTACTCTGAATCAGGATCCGTCCTGTCCGGTATGTGGTGGTAAACAGGAGATATCAGAATGAAAAAAGCGGCATCTTCTCATATGGGTGTTCAGACGTTTTCTTCCTCCGGTGTGGGGCAGAGTATGACTGGTGAAGATAGAAACGGGAGAATGCAGCATTTTCCGGCTATTGCCCTTATGCTTGTCGAGGCCCGCTATGAGAGGATTCATGCTGCTCTGATGCTGGCTGTTACGGCCTGCGCACTTGGGCAGCGCGTCATATTGTTTGGCATGGGCAGTGGCACTCGTGCGTTTTGTAAAGACTGGTCAGGGCTTGAAGAGAGTGAGCGTGAGGCAGGACGGCTTGAAGCCGGGGTTGCCGGTATTGAAACCCTGCGTGAGGCGCTGTTTGAGTTTGATGAGGCTTCTTTTCATGTTTGCGACTCCGGGATCAGGAGTATGAAAATTTCTGAAGATCAGTTGTGTGATGCTGTTACGGTTATGGGGCTGCCTGGTTTTCTTGAACTCTCTCAGGGTGCCAGGCTGGCAGTTTTCTAGGTAAAATGGCGTGGCACAGTGTTATAAAAATACAAATTTGCATGAAGACTCTTGTCGTCTTTGCTCTCTCTTGGCAGGGATGCTGCTATGATGTCTGAAATTCTGTTGTCTCGCCATTTGCGTTTGTACGCTGCCCTGGGGACTCTGGGGTGTGTTGTCGCTGCTTCTGATGTCTTTGCCGCAACGCAAAGTACTTCGTCGCATCCTTCTCATGCTGTGCATCACAGGAACCCGAAGAAACACTCATCCGATAAAAAAGCCGTTCCGCCGGCGAAGAAACATCAGAAAACAGCAGCTCACCATGATGCGCATAAAGCGCACCCTGCACCTGTTGTGCATCATTCTGCTGTTCACAGGAAACATGCAGTTGCTGCCGCGGGTGCGGGCGCAGTTGCTGCTGCTGGTGCCGCTGCTGCGGTACAGAAGGCTGAGAGCCCCTCTGCTGCTGCTCCGCCTGTGCCTGACGTGCCTCAGACGCCTGAAGCCCCCAAAGGCACAGTTACCGGCCTGCCATTGCCACGCTATGCGTCCCTGCGTGCTGACGAGGTGAATATGCGTGCAGGCCCCGGGCGGCGTTTTCCTATTCTGTGGGTTTATCATCGCCGTAGCATGCCGCTGCGTATTGAGCGTGAGTTCGATGTATGGCGTCTGGTTGAAGATGAAAGTGGCCAGAAAGGCTGGGTGCAGCAGGCTGTTGTTTCCGGCAGCCGGTCTTTTGTTGTGCCAGGTGAGCCGCCTGGCGATGAAAGCCCCATACCCGATAAAGTTGATAAAAATGGCAATAAAATTCCGGTTTCAGGCCATATGGACAGTCGCGTAACAGGAAGTGTGACAGACCTTGCAGAGGCTAAAAAAATCAAGCAGGCTGTCTTCCTGAAGAAGAGTCCTGAAGAGTCGTCAGCTGTTGTTGCGGTTCTCAGGCCAGGTACGGTCGGATCAGTAAAAGAATGTGCCGCAGGAAGTGACTGGTGCAAAGTCTCCGTCAGACCATATAGTGGCTGGGTACTGCGCCGCGATATGTGGGGGATTGATGCAGGAGAAGTCATTACTCCTTCCTGAGGCAGAGTACGGCAAAATAAGGACAAGAAATGTCGATACAACACGCCCTTCATTGTCGGACCAAGATTGTAGCAACCTTGGGCCCGGCATCCTCTGATTATGAGACCATTCGTGATCTGGCTGTTGCCGGAGCTGATGTGTTCCGTTTTAATTTCTCGCACGGTTCACACGAAGATCATGCAGCGCGACACGCTATAGTCAGACGTGTTGAGGCTGAACTGGGTGAACCAATCGGCATTCTGGCAGACATGCAGGGTCCAAAGCTGCGTGTTGGTAAATTTAAAGATGGTAAGGTCACGTTGCAAAGCGGTGCTCCTTTCCGTTTTGATCTTCATGATGAGCCGGGTGATGAAACCCGCGTACAGCTGCCTCATCCTGAAATTATCCGGGTGGCCCGTCCTGGCAGTCGTCTGCTGATGGATGATGGTAAACTGGCCGTCGTTGTTGAAAAAATCGGACCGGACTGGCTCGAAACCCGTATTGAAATTGGCGGCGTTCTCTCTAACCACAAAGGGGTGAATGTTCCTGATGTGGCACTGCCTATCCCGGCTCTGACCGTTAAAGACCGCCGTGATCTTGAGTTCGCACTCAGCCTTGGTGTTGATTATGTTGCGCTGTCATTTGTGCAGCGCCCTGAGGATGTCAGCGAGGCCCGTGCTCTGGTTGGTGACCGTGCAAACCTTCTGGTTAAGCTCGAAAAACCTCAGGCTATGGAAAATCTCGAAGCTATTCTTGAGCTGACAGATGCCGTGATGGTGGCCCGTGGTGACCTTGGTGTTGAGCTGCCACCTGAGAACGTCCCACTTGCACAAAAGCGTATTATCCGTCTCGCCCGTAAACTGGGTAAGCCGGTTGTTGTTGCAACACAGATGCTTGAAAGTATGATTTCGGCACCTACGCCAACCCGTGCTGAGGCCTCTGACGTGGCTACGGCTGTGTTTGATGGTGCTGATGCGGTGATGTTGTCAGCTGAATCTGCTGCCGGTCAGTATCCGCGTGAAGCTGTGCGGATCATGAACCGTATCATCTGGCGTATCGAGCAGGATCCTGAGTGGCAGGCATCCATGTCTGTTGCGCGTCTGGCACCAGAAGATTTTGTTGCTGATGCTATCGCCGGTGCAGCACAGCAGGTTGCTGACACGCTGAAAGCCTCTGCCATTGTAGCGTATACGCATCGCGGTGCGACAGCGTTCCGTATTGCACGTGAACGTCCTCTGTGCCCTGTTCTGGGCATAACACCAACACATGAGGCTGCGCGTCGTATGGCACTTGTCTGGGGTGTCAGAGCTTTCCTCGGCGGGCAGGGTAAATCTGTCACCAGTGTTGAAAGTATGGTGGACGTTGCGCAGGATGTCGTCGCGAAGGCAGGCGTTGGCAGCTCAGGTGGCTCTATTGTTATTGCAGCAGGGTTGCCCTTTGGTGTTGCCGGGTCAACTAACCTGCTGCGTGTTGCTAAAATTCCCTGACTGATAAAGCGTTACTGAGAGTTTTTGGGTGCCTGACAGGCTGTTTTTCCGGTTTGTCAGGCACTTTTTTTAAGAAATACAGGCAGTAATGTAAAAAGCCCGCAGGCTATCGAGACAAAGAGCGGCAGCCCGTTTGATGTCAGGCCCATGGCAGTACTCGCCGCTTCAGGGCCAATAAAGGTGCCGGCACCCCAGGCGACGGAACTCACAGCATAAATTGCGACAAGGTCTTTCCCCTGGTATCGGCTGCCTACAACAGTCATAACAATGGTGTAGAGGCCAGCAAACAGCCCATCCCATATAAACAAAATCACATAGGCCCAGGGCTGATGTGCAATGCCGACAGGCCAGAGCAGCGCACCCAGGCAGGAGAGCGTGCCAAGTGCAATAAGCAGATGGCGGCGGCTGATGCGGTCACCAAGCCAGCCAAGCGGGAGCTGAAAGCATATTGCCCCAAGCAGCATGGCAGACAGTAAAAGGGTAGCCTGTTTTTCAGGCCAGCCATTTTGCATGGCATAGAGAGACAGAAAAGAAGAGCCTGATGCCTCGAGCATAGCGAGCAGCAATGTTGCACTTATAGCTATCGGAGCAAGGGCAACATAACGCCACAGAGCGGTATGCTGTGTTGATTCATGTTTCTGAGGTGTCTCAACCCATGGCATG
Source organism: Acetobacter sp. DmW_043 (assembly GCF_002153485.1). Classification (NCBI taxonomy): domain Bacteria; kingdom Pseudomonadati; phylum Pseudomonadota; class Alphaproteobacteria; order Acetobacterales; family Acetobacteraceae; genus Acetobacter; species Acetobacter sp. DmW_043. Next base: position 120,474 of record NZ_JOMN01000007.1, read on the forward strand.
GCGATCAGACCAAATGTCAGTAGCAGCAGGCCCGAGGTTATAAGAAAGGGTGTGAGGCTATGGCGATCTGTTAAGCCCAGCAGCAGTGGCCCGAGGGCAAAACCAGCTGACATCATAGCACTGTACAGACCCATGGTACGGGTACGCACAGTGTCCGGTGTCATTTGATTTAGCCAGCTTTCTGAAAGAATGAGCAGGGTTTCCGTTGCTATGCCCATGCCAGTGCGCAACGGGAACCAGAGAGACGCAGAGGTGATGAACGGAAATGCCAGTAAGACGCATGCCAGGAAACATAATGCAAGCATGACAGGGCGACGCGGGCCAAACCGCACAGCAATGCGAGGCAGGAAAGGAGCGATAAGCAACACGCCAAGAGCATGCATCATGGCGTTAATAGCAACAGTTTGTGTGCTGTACCCGCGTTCTGTGAGCTCCAGCATGAAAAGTGGCCCGCTCAGTCCGTATGTCAGACCAAAAATGACAGCAACCATCATCAGGCTGCCTGATGTGATGGTTGCCAGCCGGGCGGAGGGAAGTGTGGTGTCAGACATGATCTGGTAAGGCCTTTGCTCTGCCTGAGCTTTAGTCTGAGCAGATCAGTGCCGGTTTTTCCTTATCGGGTAATCGTTAAAAGATATTGTTCAGGCACTGGCAGCCAGAGCAATGCGACGTTTCATTTCTGCGATAACGGCTGGTAGTCCATCAAAAATAGCCTGTCCGATGAGAAAATGACCGATGTTGAGTTCTCTGATTTCTGGCAGAGCCGCAATCGGGCCGACATTTTCCCATGTCAGACCGTGTCCTGCATGCACTTCAAGGCCGAGAGTATGCGCTGCCGTTGCTGCGTTTTTTAAGCGTGTCAGTTCACCCTGGTGGCCCTCAGCATATGCGCCTGTATGGAGCTCTATGACCTGGGCTCCTGTTTTATGGGCTGCTTTAATCTGTGCCATGTCCGGGTCAATGAAGAGAGAGACACGAATACCCTTATCGATAAGTCTCTGCACCTGAGGTGTCAGGGTGCTCAGATGCCCCGCAACATTCAGACCGCCTTCAGTCGTTAACTCTTCACGGCGTTCAGGTACGATGCAGCAGGCATGAGGTTTGAGCGTGCTGGCAATCTGTACCATTTCAGTCGTTGCGGCCATTTCCATATTGAGTGGAATTTTCAGGGCATCACGCAGGCGGGTCAGGTCTGCATCGCGAATGTGACGACGGTCTTCGCGTAAATGAGCAGTAATACCATCAGCCCCGGCGTGCTGAGCCAGCAGGGCGGCAGCGACCGGGTCGGGGTGCGCTCCGCCACGTGCATTACGTACAGTGGCAACATGGTCGATATTAACACCAAGGCGCACAGCGGGGCGAAGGGCAGAAGTCATGAATATGTCTTTCTGTTATGAACCAGTGTGCTGGCCAGGCGAATGGCCGCCAGCAGGCTTGACGGGTCAGCAATGCCTTGGCCTGCAATATCAAAAGCTGTGCCATGATCGGGCGAGGTGCGGATGATGGGCAGGCCGAGCGTAACATTCACACCTTCGGCCATATCAAGGGTTTTGAGCGGTATAAGCCCCTGATCATGATACATGCACAGGGCGACGTCGTAGTTTTTGCGTGCCTGAGGTGTGAAAAGTGTATCTGGCGGGAAAGGTCCTGTCACCGCCAGCCCTTCATTTTGGAGCGTTTTGATCGCTGGCAGAATAATATCGCGCTCTTCTGTGCCCATCAGTCCGTTTTCACCGGCATGAGGGTTAAGGCCAGCCACAGCAATGCGGGGTGAGGTAATGCCAAATTTATGACGCAGGCCATATGCGGTGGTACGGGCTGTTTTGATAATCAGCTCGGAGGAGAGCTGGGAAATAGCTGTTTTGAGCGATACATGTACTGTGACAGGTACAACCCGTAAGGACGGGCCAGCAAGCATCATGACATCTTCACCCGGGGTATGACACAGCTCAGCCAGGTAAGAGGTATGGCCAGGATGAGCAAAGCCTGCCTGTTTGAGTACATCTTTACTGATAGGGTTTGTAATAAGTGCTGTCGCGGCATCAGTCTGCACGAGCCTGACAGCCTCGCTGATACTGGTGATGATGCTTTCAGCATTACGGCTGTCAGGATGCCCCTGCACTGCAGGGGTGTTAAGTTTCAGGGGGATAACCGGTACAGCGTGTGCGAAAACAGCCTGGGCCTGAGATGGTTTTTCAATAATTTGTACCGGTACACGTCCCGCCAGTAGTTCTGGCGCACCGAGAAACACAAATGCCGGCCCCTGATTACGCAAAGCCTGCCAGGCCCCGATTGTTATTTCGGGGGCGATGCCAGCAGGGTCACCCTGTGTCAGAACCAGCATAATATGCTTCTCCGTTATGTCAGGCGGGGGCCTGGCCTGTCAGGGCATAAAGAACGCGGATCCATGAACGGATGCCTTTATGGAAACTGCTCAGGTTATATTTCTCATTGGGTGAGTGAATACGGTCGTCATCAAGACCAAACCCGATTAGCAGAGAGGTCATACCCAGAGCCTGCTGAATTTCAGTGACAACGGGAATAGATCCGCCACATCCTGTAATGGCTGCAGGTTTCTGCCATTCGGCTTCGAGTGCGGCGAGGGCAGGGGGAAGAAATGGCATGTCAGGGGAGACCATGCTGGCCTGTGATCCGCCATGACTTATAAATTCTGCTGTGCAGTCAGCGGGCAGGCGGGCCAGCACATGAGCACGAAAAGCTGCACGGATTTTCTCAGGATCCTGATCGCCAACCAGACGGAAAGAGACTTTTGCAGAAGCTTTTGAGGGCAGAACGGTTTTAAAACCTTCTCCTTCATAGCCGCCGCTGATGCCGTTAATTTCAAAGCTGGGTCGGCTCCATGTCTGCTCAAGGGCTGAGTAACCAGCTTCACCAGCGGGAATGCTCAGACCAACAGGGCTAAGACTATCACCTGTTTCAGAGGCAATTTCACGCCATTGTGCCCGTGTTTCTTCAGGGATAACAGGCACGCCCTCGTAAAAATCAGGCAGGGTGACGCGCCCGGTTGCACCGTCACGCATGTCAGAGAGGATGTCACACAGTACCTGAATGGGGTTGCGGGCGGCATTGCCATACATGCCGGAGTGCAGGTCACGCTTAGCGGCTGTCAGTGTAACCTCTTCGCCGGTCATACCACGCAACATGGTGGTGATCGCCGGCTTGCCACCGCTGAGCATGTTGGTGTCGCAAATCAGGGCAACATCAGCTTTTAGTTCATCTTTGTTAGCCTGAAGGAACGGCAGCAGGTTTTCTCCGCCGGATTCTTCCTCACCTTCAAGAAGAATGCTGACATTAAGAGGCAGAGTGCCGCATGTGGTTTTAAGTGCGCGGCAGGCCTCGATAAAGGTCATAAGCTGGCCCTTATCGTCAGCGGCTCCACGTGCCGTTATTTCTTTTTCGCCAGAAGGTGTCGTGACGATAGCTGGCTCAAAAGGGTCAGAATGCCACAGGTTTAGCGGGTCAACAGGCTGTACATCATAGTGGCCATAAAACAGCACATGAGGAGCATCTGCCGGGCCTTTAATGTGAGCAACAACCATCGGGTGGCCAGGCGTGTTGCGTACACTGGCCTCAAACCCTGTGTCTGTCAGGGTTGCGGTAAGCCATTCAGCAGCTTTTCGGCAATCAGGTGCATTTTCAGGTCGTGTTGAAATGCTGGGTATACGCAGCAGCTCAAAAAGACGGTTCAGGCTGACATCAAGGTCTTTGTCGGCCTGGAGCAATGCAGCATTGAGTGTCATGAGTGTTGGTCGTCCTGTTGTCTCAAAAAATAATAGGGTCAGTGGCCGGGCTGATGAATACCAGCCTGTGACCTGTAGTGTGAAAAGTGGACTAAGGCCTAAAAAGCCTCAGGTGAAAACTGGTTGAGAAAGAGATACAGCAAATTGGGCATGAAACCAAAGGAGACCATCGTTCGGGCCGTGGGGTTGATCAGGCTATACCACACAGGATCAAAATGTTCAGAAATCATAATCTGATCAGGCAGATTGCGATTGCTGAGCAGAAAATGTCTGAAGGGTGACAGTGGCTGTGTGTCAGGGGATAAGCCGCAGTTTTTATAGTAAACAGCCGGGTTGAAAAAAATATGGCCTGAGAGGTGCTCTTTGTCGCCTGCGCGCAGATAATGGTCATATCCGTTGGCATATCCGCCGGCAGTCAGGGCCTCATCAGAAAGATGAGGGTTTTGTGCACGGTAATAGCGCTCGGAGAAGAGATAATGAGGCGATTCAGTCCGGTAGCCATGCGCACAATAATGCTCGAAGCCTGAACGCAGGGCGCCGCTGCTCAGGGCCTGCTGGGCGTCTGAACTATTCTGGCGATACCATTCTTCATGAAAATAAGGGTTGGGTGAATGACCTGAAAAAGCCCCTTCTTTGTGGTACCAGCTTTGAAGATTATTATCGGAAGACCGGAGCAGGTCTGCCCCGAGCACCTCTTTGTATTCATCGCGGTACCAGGCTGCATCAAATTTATGCCAGAGTGCTGCGTCAGGAGCTGTGGTCATAGACTGACTTTCTGTTTTTCAGAGAGAGGGTAGAATAGCTTGTGTTTCTATAAAGATGTGGAACTCAGACGGTCACCTTTCGTTCCTGCCATAGTTTTGCAAAGTCGATCTTCTGTATGATGACAGGCAGAAAGCCGGCCTCGCGGCTGAGAGTGGAAAGAACATGCCGTGCTCCCGGAAAGAGTATATGCGGAGCATCAACCAGGAGTTGAGGTTCCAGACTTTCGGGGGTGGAGTTCACAAGCGTGAAAATGCCTGCATAGGTGAGAGAGGTCTCGAAAAATGTAGTGGGTTCTTCACCTGCAGGCGGATTGCTGCTTTGCCCGCGGCACTGCAAAATAAGTTCAACCTCAAAATCTGGCTGGTCTTTCGTCAGCTGGCTGGCCCGTACATCAACAATGATGGCCATGTGGGGCCGCTCTTTAGCGATGTTATAAATAGCAGGTGCATTCATAACCTGAAATGTGACGGATTTATTATACTGAAGGCCTGTCAGTATTTGTGGTTTCCTCTGTGGCTCAGTATAACCTTTATGGGAGGACCCGGACTTTCTTTTGTGGCGGGACATAATTATAAAAACTCCCTGTTCCTTATGTATTGGCCGTCTTGTTTTTTGTTGCTGAAACGAGACCAGAATTCTGAAAATACTGTATAGCAGCAACATAACGCCTTTTCGAGTCTGCATCGGTAAAGCATTGTCAGAAAAGATGTCCGATCTTTTGCAGAAAGGGTAAAGACATAAAAGAAAGATCATATCTTTCTTGCCGGTGGCCCTGTATGAAGAGGGCTCCCTTGTCCTTTTTTCAGGTGTAAGGTTACAAGAAAAAACATGATCAGGTTGTTTGTAGTTATCCCTTTCCTGCTTGTTTTGCTGGTATTTTGTGCCAGTAATCAGGACCCTCAGAATATGTGGCTGATGATCTATACCTGGCGGTGCTCGCTTGGTGTGTTCGCGCTCGTAGTGTCAGCGATAGCGTTTCTTATCGGTGCTTTTTGCTTCTGGGTGTCTGAGCTTGGGCAAAGGCGGCGCGCGCGCAAAGCTGAACAACGTGTGAAAGAGCTTGAGGCTCAGCTTCTTAAGGTGCAGGCCGCGAGTATTTCTGATGTCGCACCTGCCGCCCATACACCTGATTCTTTAACAGAAGAGTCTGTCAGAACATGAAACGTCATACCGGTCTTATCGTTGCTCTTGATACGCAGGATGTTGCTCAGGCACGCGCCTGGGCAGGTGCCGTGGGGCCTGCTGCCGGAGCTGTGAAGCTGGGGCTTGAGTTTGCTTATTCAGCCGGGCTTGACGCGATGGCAGAGGTTGCGGGTGGCGTACCGCTTTTTCTCGACCTGAAACTGCATGATATTCCTAATACTGTGGGTTCAGCAGTGCGGGCATTATCGCATTTGCGCCCGCGTTTGCTGACACTGCATGCCTCTGGCGGCCGCGCCATGATGGAAGCTGCACGCAAAGCCTGTGATGAGTCCTTTCCTGAAGGAGAGAGACCAGCTCTGCTGGCCGTGACAGTGCTTACCAGCCTTGATGATCAGGCCCTTGCAGAAACAGGTGTGAATGATACCCCACGCAACCAGGTGCTGCGTCTTGGTAAGCTCGCCGTTTCTTCAGGAATGGATGGTCTGGTGTGTTCGGCTCATGAACTCAGTCCGTTGCGTGACGCGCTGGGGGATGCACCTTTGCTGGTTACACCTGGTATTCGCCCGGCAGGTAGTCAGGCCGGCGATCAGAAGCGTATTATGACGCCTGCGCAGGCACGTGATGCCGGCGCCGACTGGATTGTTGTGGGGCGCCCTGTTACCCAGGCTGCTGACCCGGCCGAAGCAGCCCGTGCGATTGCAGCAGAGCTGGCAGGTTAACCCATGATACAGCCCGGCAGCCTGACGCGCAGAGGTGTTAAAATTTGTGGCCTGACAGAAGAGGCAGGTTTTGATGCCTGTGTTGAGCATCAGGCTGACTGGGTTGGTTTTGTTTTTTTTGATCGTTCACCGCGCAATGTGGCCCCGCAGCGGGCACAGGTCTTATCATTACGTCATGCCGGCGGGCCTGAGCGGGTAGGGTTGTTTGTGCACCCTGAGAATGATGACATAGCCCGTGTACTGGACTATGTTTCACTTGATGTTCTGCAGGTTTATGCCAGTCCTGCACGGATGAGTGAGATACAGCAGTGTTTTGGGTTGCCTGTCTGGCTTTCATATGCCGTTACCCGGCGGAGCGACCTGCCGGAGGCAGAGATGTTGTCTGCTGACCGGCTTTTGATCGAACCTAAGCCACCTGCTCAGTCTGATCGTCCTGGTGGTAATGCTGTTACGCTTGACTGGTCTGTTCTGACTGGCTGGACCCCTGATTTTGAATGGATGCTGGCAGGTGGTCTGACACCGCATAACGTGGCTCAGGCTATTGGGCAGACGGGCGCACCTGCGGTTGATGTGTCCTCCGGTGTTGAGGTCTCCCCTGGGCAAAAAAGTCCTGAAGCGATTAAGGCTTTTATCAGAAATGCCCGCTATGATGCTTTTTCTGTCTGAAATACCCTGAGAAGTGAAAATTTCTCTTGCCAGTTTCGTCAGGCTTGCTATTACCGGTGCGCGCCGGAGAGATGGCCGAGCGGCTTAAGGCGCACGCTTGGAAAGCGTGTGTACGTTAATAGCGTACCGAGGGTTCGAATCCCTCTCTCTCCGCCAGCTACCCTTACAATACAGTTTCAATGCGTATCACAAATGGCGGATTTCCGCATATATCATCGCATTTAGTGTTGCATCCCGACTCATCGAATTGCATGATATCCCACAGATCACGTGGTATGGAGTGTGGGAATAGATGGGGCGGTTATCAGCGACCTCTGTAAGAGCCGCAAAAGAACCTGGACGCTATGGTGATGGCGATGGCCTCTATCTCGTTGTGACTCCCGCGGGGAGTAAATCCTGGGTTTGTCGCGTCCAAAAGAACGGCAAGAGGCGAGATATCGGCTTAGGCAGCGTCAAGAAGGTGCCTTTGGCTCTCGCTCGGGAGCGCGCCGTCAAAACGCGAATGCAGGTCGAGGTCGGAATTGACCCCGTCTCAGAGCGTCGTAAAGAGGCAGGCATCCCCACATTTCGAGAAGCCGTCTCTCTGGTCTTCGCCGAGAACAAGGCAAGCTGGAAAAACCAGAAGCACCGCGCTCAGTGGTTGTCCACGCTTGAGCGCTATGCCTTTCCTGTCATTGGTGAACTCTCTGTTTCGGAGCTCGACGGACATCATGCTCGCGATGTTGTCGCCCCTATCTGGCTGGAGAAACCCGAAACAGCGCGCCGGGTGCGTCAGCGCATAGGCAGCGTCGTCGACTGGGCTATTGGTAAAGGCTACCGAACCTTACCGTTGCCGCTCGCTGCAATGGACAAATCTCTTCCCAGAATTAAATCCAGGCCAGTTCATCATGCAGCACTTCCCTATGCGGAGGTTCCGCAATTCCTGTCTTATCTCCAGGGTGGCGATTCGATCGGTCGCTTAGCGCTGTCTGTCTTAATCCTCACGGCAGCGCGCTCTGGCGAGATCCGGGGGGCAACGTGGGATGAGATTGATTTCGAGAACGCTCTCTGGACGATCCCGGCTGAGCGTATGAAGGCAGGCCGGGAGCATGTCATCCCTCTCTCGCCGCCAGCACTCGCGCTGTTGCGTAAAGCTGCGACCTATCGGGAGGCACGAAGCCCGCTGGTCTTTCCAGGGCAGCGAGGGGCGAAGCCGCTGTCGGACATGACGCTGACTAAAATCTGTCGAGACGCCAAAATCGAAGCCGTCCCACATGGTTTCCGATCGTCTTTCCGCGACTGGGTTGCGGAAGAAACAACCTTTGATGGTGATATCGCTGAAATGGCCCTGGCTCATGCGATCGGAAACAAAGTTGAGGCCGCTTATCGCCGAGGAAATCTTTTAGAAAAACGGCGGGTTATGATGACATCTTGGGGGGATTACTGCTCCACCCAACAGCCAGGCAGGACACTTTAAATGTCTCATTTGCCTTCACTTGTGGCTAAATCTCTGCCGAAATTTTATGAAGAAAATTCAAGCTCCTCCGAGGATCTGGAGAAGGACAAACGCGAAATAAACAGATTATTTAGAAGGGTAAAAAGATTAGGCTCAGGACTCATTCTTTGAGATAGAAGATGAAGCTTGCAGCGATATGGATTGCGGAC